>CAXTGN010000013.1:0-25502 GCA_964243455.1 uncultured Acidobacteriaceae bacterium | reverse complement strand
CCTTTCAGCGCCTCCCCGGTATCGCTCCGGACGATGCCGGAGCTGGTGGAGCGTCCGGCGCGACCGACACCACCGCCCGCCAGAAGCCGCCCAGGGCACTGACGCGCTCGGCTACCGTCGCCGGCATTCCCTTGGTGTCGTAATCCAGCAGCGCCAGCGCAGGCTGCTTGGTGGCGTAGCTGATGTGTCCAGCGGTGCGGGCGATGATGTGAGGGGGGGTGGAGCCGTTCAGCTCAGCAAGTTTGCGCGCTGTCGTGACCTGCACCTCGTCCGGCAGATCATGCCGCAGCGAACCGAGCGCGATGGCCTCGCTAGACTTGAGGCCTCCGATCAAATCGGCGAAGGCAGTCATGCCGGGGAGCCGCACGCGCTTGGCCGCCCCCTGCGCCATGACGCATGCGCTGCCGTCGCTGACGAGCGAGCCGTCCTCGCCAAGGCTGATCCGCTTCGTGAGCAAACCCGAGGCGCTGGTCAGCCCGACGATTTCGAATGGGACGCCCATCATTTCATACCGTTCCTGCGGAGCGCGTCCGCGATCTGCTGCAGCTTCACCGTCTGCGCCATCGACAGGGGACGGGACTTTCGCCGCAGGTCGGTGACGAAACCGACCTCCCAGGTCGTCAGCTCGCCCAGCCAGCGCAGGCACACCGTCAGGTCGTCACCGCCCGGCGGCTGCGACGCGCGTTCACTCCGCGTTCCGCCGGGCATCAGCCGCCCGTCGACTCGGCTGAACAATGGGCATCCCGGCGCAGGCGCTGTTGGCCGCGGTCGGCCTATCCCGGCGCGTAAATCCGGCCGCACCGGCAAGCGCGGCATGGCGCGGTCGCCTGGGATACAGTGGATAGGCGCGCTCATGCCCGACCGCCCGGGTGAGTGATCGTGACCTCACGCAAATCTGGCCAAATGCGCCGCAAGCCGGCGTGCGCGGCCGCCTGGATGGCGGCGAAGTCTGGCCCGCACCTGTAGCAGACCGCCAGGGCCAACCCGGTGCTGGGAGCATCGCAGGCCGGCTTGGCGACAACGACGGCGTACTGCCCGCCCCGCAAGCCACGGGGACATTGAGCGCAGAGCATGGGCCGGCGGCGTGGTGCGGCCTCAATAGCGGCCGAGGTATCAAGCACCTGCCGCAAGAGTTGCGCCGCTTCGTCGCTGCCGGCCAGGGCGTCCAGCGCCAGTCCTGGCAGGTCGGCGCGTTGAATGACCTGCAACGTCAACGCTCCGCCTGCCTCGGCGTGGACCTGCCGGACGCCTTCCTGCAGCGCGGTCACGGGCCGACCTCCCGCAACGTCTGCGCCCGCAGCGCCAGCCTTTCAGCAGCGAGGTGATTGCCCAAGAACAGCAACGCATCCGCGCCGCGATCCAGACGACAGGCCAGAACAGCGCGGTGATCGACGGTAGAGGCAACAACCTGGATGGGCTTGCGGCGTCGGACGGGCCGCTTGCGAGGTGAAGGCGAAAGGTCGGAAGGCATCGGTCGCACTCCTGCGAGCGCGACACGGGCAACAGCTATGGAACCGAAGGCGGACTGGTGGTATTAAGCGCTTGCACCCGCTTGACCCTACAGTCTTGTCGTCCCCTCTAGCGCAGCGCGTGCCGGCGTCGTGCTGGTGGGGACGGCTAAGCGGCGATGTGCTCGACCGCAGCCGACGTGAGGCCAAGGGCCGCTGCAAGCGCCGGCAGGCTGGCTTCCAGCACGTAATGCCGACCGTTGACGACCTCCGTGCGAAGCTGGCCGTCACGCGCCATGTTGGACAGGACGCGATAGCCCGGCGACGTGCCGTAGCGATCAATCAGCTCAGGCGACAGCCGGGAAAGCGGAATACGTGTGGGGTTCATGTAAGGTCTCTTGAGGACGGGTGGCTCCCAACTCGGTCCAATCGACCTCAAACAGACGAGAAGCAGCTTCTAGAGCCGCTTCCTGTTGTCCCCTTCTCTCGCACGGAATAGGCTGCAACCGGCTGGGAAGCCCGGTCGTCACCTGTCCGCGGGGCTGCCTTTGACGAGGCGTCCCTTCGGTTTCCTGCGGGAGGTCGAGTGACAGAGGTCGATCAGAAAGCGCCGAGGGGGCGGGAATCCCCTCGGCGTTTTTGCCGCCTGGATTGCCGGCGGGAACCGGTGAGCCCAGGGGGGAAAGGGGTGATAGGGGGTAGCTGCTCCAATGAGCGGAGCCAGGCGGCTCGTAGCCGAGCGCCTTGTATGCCTCCGCAGTCGGGATTGTGACGCCAAGCTTCTTAGCCATGCGCCGGCTTTCGCGAACCTGATCGCGCAGCACGATCAGGATCGCGCTCGACATCGTCGTCATGCTGACGGACGGGGCTGCGCTGATTAGCGGGCTGGGCCATTGGCGCCGCAGTCCGGAATCCTCGTACCAGGCATCTTCCAACAATCCCTCGCCTGTGCGGATCACTGCAAAGCCCACATCGTGCGACGCTTCAATCTGCGGGTAAAACCCCTGTAGCTCCCGTATATCGGCATCCGGTTTACAGGCCATCTCAACAAGAGCGGTCAGGGCTGCGCCAAATGTCAGGAGGCCCAGTTTCCCTTCCCACCCGGGTGAGAGTGGTAGGCTTCCGGCCGATAAGGCGACAAACGGGCTCCTGCTCTTGCCGGACTGATAGGGACGGCGCGAGAGGCGCCAGAGCGCCTTCACACGTTCTGCCACTCCGAGTTGCGGCCCGCCGACTAGATATGCAAGAAGAACGATGACAGCATGCACGCTCTCGACCTGGGGGTGGTCAGCCTTCCGCGCCGAAGCCGGCAGGAGGTCGCCCTCGCGGAGGTAGCGCATGCGAATGCGGAGGTCGGCGCTGGGCGCGGCGGTTCCTTGAACAAAGTTCTCGCCGAGCTGGCCGATGTTGGGCACCAAACCTCCTGGTGGACTCGTGACAGTACGAGCTTACCTCTTCCTCTCTCTCACTGCAAGTCTTGCTGCAACATTTGCAGTCAACAAAATTGGCTAGGGATTACAGAACGATGACCTCAAGCGGCTTATCCTGATAGGCGCCGGCAGCGTCGTAAAGGTCGGTCAGGATGGCGCTGAGCACCATGTCAATTTCCGAGATCGGACCGAAGCTAATCCGGGGCAACGTGAGCGGCAGGTAGTGCAATCCTTCGCCCACTTCGCTGTCCCAGCCCTGATCATTGATCAGCAACTTTACGGTCTCGACTGCCGCACCGCATGCAATTTCCAGCTCTACTCCATATTCGCAATCTGGTGCTCCGGCTGCCGTCCTAAGTGCGTGTGCTGTTCTCAAGACGTTTACCAAGTAGCTGGCAATCCAACCGAGGTGCAGGCGCTGCTCCCCGGCACGCTCCATCATCCGGAACCCAAGATCAACCGTTCCATCGGAGTGTGCTTCAAGGTAGGTCGGCGTGTCCTCATCCCGAAAGACCTTCCGAACACCTCGAACGATCGCCCTAAACTGGCTGGGCAGCCGCAGAGCGTGGACACGACGTGGCCTGCCATCAATCGTAATTGCGATCTCCTGTTGCAGGTTGGGAATGATGTTTCGGCCGTAGAGCCGCCCTAGCTCGATCTGACTGCCGACCGGCACCGCCGTAATGCGGAACCCGATGCTCTTCCCTTGTTCTTCAACTGGTTCGCTCATCCATGTCCTGAACCTGTTGCAAGCCTTGATGAAGCGCGCGTCGATGCGCTCGTCGCGGCGCCCGCCTACAAGCGTCATATCCTGGATTTCGCGCATGGCCATCGCTACCGAGTTGGTCCCGCGACGAATATAGCACTCTTTGTCTGCGGCTCGATGCGGTGCGGCATGCGAGGCAGGAACTCGGAACACAACCACACCGGCATCGCCATCTGTGGGAATGCCCTGAACAAGTAGCAGCGGTATGGGTGGATCAATGACCTGCGCCATCCGGGTCAGGCGCTCAGCCAAGTCAACGCAGCGCGGCACCGGCACGACAGCTTCGGCAACCGGCGGCGTTTCTTTAGTTTCCCGGACGCCAAGGACGAGGTGCCCGCCTGTTGTATTGGCGAAGGCGACCACCTCCTTGAACAGCTTGTCCCGGGCGTAATTCTCAACATTGCCGCCGCTCAGCCACGCATCAGCACGGCCACCCTGACCGGAAAGCGTGACCTTGTATTCGACCGTCAGGGACTCTGGCCAGCCGATCAGACCGGCCACGTCGTCTGCTGTCAGAGTTTCAACGGGTTTGGCGAACAGGGTCGGCACGATACACCTCTTCAAGTCAGTGTAACTAAGATGGACTGAGCGGGTCGCATGCCACGCAGAATTGGCTACATCCTGCTCGATCCATCCACGCTGCGCACCACACCCATCACGCAGAGTTGGCTACTCATCGCACTCCGCCTTTCGCGCAGAGTTAGCTACCTACCCCCTAGTTATCCACGCTGACTTGGCAACACACTCTTATAAGATACTGATAATGACTTCCTATAGGGCCGCGCACGTAGCAAACTCTGCGAAGCCAATGCCCTCTCGGAGGGTAGCCAACTCTGCGCACAGGCCGTTGCGCTCTAGGTTAGAACGGCTGCGGAGGCATCATGGTCCTAAGGCTCATCGAGCAGTTGGAGATCTTCGGCCTGGAGGAGACGCGCAGGCTGGCGCGAGCGGAAGGCGCAACGCCGCGAGAGCGCACCCGCGCTGAACGCCGGGTTGAAGTCGCGCACGAGATGATGTCCGAGCTTCCGGCCGCGGAGGACCTCTCATTCCTCCACAGCGGTCTGTGCCAAGTCTGCTTGCCGCATAGCCGGCCGGCAGACAACAACGCGCTGTGGCACAGGCAGTCAGGACGTTTCTCGCTAATGGTGCAGCCTGGCGTGATCGAGACAGATGGCGTCCCGCGCTATGTCGGCGTGCCGTTCGGTCCCAAGGCCCGGCTGATCATGATCCACCTGCAGACGGAGGGCCTGAAATCGCGGACGGTGAACCTGGGGGTCTCGTTCAGCGCCTTCATGCGTTCTCTCGGTCTCGCGGTCACCGGGGGTACCCGCGGCACCATAGGGGCGGTCCGAGAGCAGGCGCTGCGCATCGCCCAGTGCCGCTTTACCATGCAGTGGGATGAAGCCAAGTCTGCGGGGCAGAGCCGCGCCATCATCTCCAATACCTCCATCGTGGATGGTCTAGAGTTGTGGCAGTCTGGCGGTCAGCAATGGGCGGAAACGGTCGAGTTGTCCGAGCGGTTTCACACCCACCTAAAGGAACATGCGGTGCCGCTGGACAAGCGCGGCATCGCTCACCTGTCCGCCAACAGCTTGGGCCTCGACCTCTACGCCCTGCTCGCCTACCGGCTGCCAAAACTTGAGCGCGACCTGCATCTACGCTGGATAGCGCTCCAATCACAGATTGGCTCAGCGGAGCGGACTACGAACACTCTGGCGCAGCGCATCCGCGAGGTGATGCCCGACGTACTGACGGCGTACCCGCACGCCAACATCGAGATCACGCCGCATGGGCTGCTGCTGAAGCCATCTAAGTCGGCGGTGCCGAAGGCGATGGTGCCGGGTTTTCGGCTAGTTGGAACATAGATGCCAGCGCATCCGCACTCTGCGAATCGCAATGGTGCTAGGGGCGCGTCTACCCCCCCTGCCGGTCCAGGTACTCCCCCAGTGCCGCCTCGATGACGCTCTGGTGCGTTACCCTGCCCTGCCCCTCATCCTCGACCCGTGCCGCATACCGCCGCAGCCGCCGGTACTGCTCGGCGGTAAGGCGCAGCGACAGCGTGTGGGCATAGTTCTTTGGACCGGCAACGACGGGTGCGGCGCTGCTATCCGTTGCTGGAGCTGGCGCGGCGCCCTTGGGCACGGTCAGGTCGTCCAGCTTTCCCGTTGGGCGTGACGGCATCTGTTCCTCGCAGGATGGGTTGAACGTAGGCCCAAAGCCCCAGGGCTTCCTCGGAGGCTTTGCCGGTGAACTCGGAGGCCGCCTGCCCGCTGATCGCCGCGGCGGGATAGTCGGCCCGGAAGGTGAAATGCACGGGCGCCACCCTGCCCAGCGCCGCGAGCTGCCGCAGGGCGCCGGGCAGCATTCGCGTCCGCGGCGGCACCTGGGACAGCACGAAAGCCCAAGCCGGGTGCCGGGCCAGGCTGGTGGCAATCGGTGCCGCCGCCAGGAGGTCGTCAGGTGTCGGCCGCACCGGCACCAGCACCAGGTCGGCGCCGGCGAGCAGCTTGCCGATGTAGGGTGGCTGGCCCGGCGGAGTGTCGATCACCAGCAGGTCAACGCCGGCCTCGACCAGGTGCCGGGTTGGCTTGGCCGGGTCCAGCTTCACCAGCGCGGGGCTTGTGGCGTCCCGGCGCTGATACCACCCCGACGTGGTACCCTGGGGGTCAAGGTCGGCCAGCGCCACCTGCAGCGTGCCGGACGCAGCAACGGCCAGTTCACGCGCCAGGGTGGACTTGCCGGAACCGCCCTTGGGCGTGTGCAGGATCAGGGTCCACATGGATGCCAGCACGCAAGAGTTGATGCGTTGATGCAGTGATGCAGTGATGCACGCGTGTGCGTGCTCACGCGCTCTTTCCCGCACGCGCGGCTTTGGCACGGGATGTTTTGCCAGAATCTGCGGCGAAACCTCCGCCCTTCCCCGCGCGCATAGCCTTAGCACTGGATGCACTGATCTCCCGGGGCGTTGCCATCCCGCCCGGCGCCTCCGCCCCCGGCACAAGATCGCCCAGACCGAACAGCCGGACCGGCGCGCGGCCCGGCAGTTCCGCCAGGATGAAGATGCGCCCGCCCAGGCTCTCGATCATGCGGTTCAGGGTGGACATGAGCATGTCGGATTGCGCCTCCATGCGCGAGATCGCCGCCTGCGGCTTGCCCATCCTGCTGGCAAGCTCCGCCTGCGTCGTTCCCACGGCCTTGCGAAGCTCGCGCAAGGTCATCTCCTCCGCGACCAACTCAGCCCCGCGCGCCCGAATGCTTTCCTGCCGATCAACCGGCAGAGCCGCCATCACGTCATCCAGGGACTTGCCCATCACTTTTGCTCCCAACGGCTTTCAGCCTTCGCCACGAGCTTGTCGTAGAACCGCGTCTGCGCCACGCCCTTCTTGTCGCCGGCCGCCAGCAGGACCGCGATGCGCTGGCTGTTGAAGGCGAACATCACCCGCCACACCCCGCCGTCGGCGTCAAAGCGCAGCTCCTTCAAGTTGGCAATGCTGCTGTCCTTCATCGTGTCCACTGTCGGCCGGCCCAGCGTAGGACCGAACTCTTTCAGCGAGATCAAATGGGCGAGCAGCGCATCCTGGACAGGCACGGCCAGCGCCTCGAACTCTGGCAGGAATGCGTCGTGGAACTCGACCTGCCATGGCATAGTATATGCTCTCAATGCTATATAGCGTCAACAGCATATTACGCGAGACAGTAGCCAACTGCAAGGAGTGAGTGATGCGTTGATGCACATGCATCAACACAGCCAGTCAGCCGATCAGCTCCACCACCACCCCAAACACCCCGGCGGCGATCCCGCCATAGGCGCAGGATCAAACATCAGGCCAACCGGCAGCACAGCCTGCAACTCGGCCAGGTCGGCGGCGGCGAGGTGCCCCGGCAGCAGCCGCCGCCGTCGTGCGCCATCGTGTGCGCCCGCGCGACCACACCGGCACCGCCTGGGGCTGGGATGGCGAACCATGCCACGGCGCCGCCGCCCGGCCGGTCATGGAGGGCGGCGGCTTGGGCTGGGGTCAGTGCCGGGCCGGGATCATGCAGGCCGGTCATGGATCATCGCGTCAAGCTCATCCCCTGATGCGTGCTCCTGTTCCAGCAGTCTTTGAGCAACGGCCTCAATCTTGCCGCGGTGCCGACGAACAAGTGCGCGGGTGAACCTGCGTAAACGGTCCTCATAGCCGGACGGGTCCGCACCAGCCGGCAACAAGCTGTCCAGCATCAAAGTCACTTGCCAGCGATCATCGCCGTCCCCGCCTTGGCAGGCGCCAAGGCATTCAACTTCCGCCTCCGCACCAGCCATGAAGGCAATGATGCGCGCCCGGTAAGCTACATCCACGTCCCGCCACCGGCCGAAGGAGTCCCATCGTGCTACCGCATCCCATGCGTCCCCGGTGATGGAGTGCCCGGCCGAGTCGTTATCAGGAATGATAGTGGCCAGCCCGCAAGGGAGGTTGAGCACGCGGGCAATCACTGCATGGCCGGCTTCGTGGTGGGCGGTGCTGGCCAGGGCTGCGCTGCTTGATTCGGTGTCGCTCATGCTGGCTTCTCTGTGGCTATAGACAAGATCGGCGGGGTCTCGGGCGAAGCTGCATTGAGGGCGGCTGCCAGGGCGTCGTGAGCTGCGACAACTGCCGGGATGTGGCGCTGGGGGAGGTATTCCATGCAGGCGCGCGCATAGGCATTCGTCGCGTCCTCGCCCTCCTGCAGTTCCATCCGCAGCACGTCGCGCATCAGCTCGTCCACGAACGCTCGAACGGCGGCGACCAGATCGCGGGCTGCTGGGTCAATGGCGGGTAGCTGGTCGGCGCTCATGCGTGCCCTGCCACGTCCTGGGGTGCGGTGAACAGGTCGAGGACCTGCAGCAGCGCCGTCCGCACGTCCACCTCAGGTTCCGGCCGCTGCGCCAGGATCAGGACGGCTTTGCCGGACAGCACCAGTTCAACGGCATTACTCATGATGATCGGATGGATAGCATCCGGCGTGGCGTCGTTTGCTAGCAGCCACACGCGCGCCACGGGCGCCACGTCCCGATCCGTCACCATGGAGCGGTGCGGGTAGTCGTCCAGATGCTCTTGCAGCAGGTCGGGCACGGTGGGGTCGAGGCTCTTGCCGTTCGCGTCGTGGATGCTGCCGGGGAAGCTGCTCATGCGACATCTGCCGCTCGGGGGTCAACCGGTGCGGGGCAATCGCTCCCAGCCGCTGCCGCAAGTAGCTGGCGCGAGCCTTGTGGTGTTGGTTCTGCCTCATGCGCCGTTGTCAGGCGTTCAAGCCATGTGGCGTTGCTGTGGGAGGACGGGCCGGCCAGTGCCGCACCGTAGCGGATCGTCCACCGTTCCACGCTAACGTGCAGCACCCAGGCTAGCAGCAGCAGCAACCCCAGCGTCACCGCACCCGCCATCCCGTAGGTCAGCCCCGCCCCGGCGATCAGCCAAGTCATCACCGACAGGCCCGCCAGGAAGTGGACGGCGTAGAGCGGGTAGCTGACGCGAGCCAGAAATCGCAGCACTGCCACGTCCGGCAGCCAGCCGCGTGCGGCGTAGGCGGCCAGGAACACCACGAGCGCATAGGCGTAGCTTTCCGCAACGACGACGTACCCGCCCGTCGCCGGGCTTATGAGGTAAAGGCCTAGAAACACCGCCCCCAGCCCGGCCGCCACCAGCGCCAGCGCCCCCGTCCGCAGGCCCCCGGCGAAGTGGTAGTGGACCGCAGTGCCAATCAGCATGTAGGGCAGCGACATCGCCTCCAGCTCCAGGAACGACGGGGTCCCGACCCAGCCGAGCCGCTGCACCAGGAACAGCCCGCCGCCGCCCGCCGCCGCGGCCGCCATCGGCCACAGGCTGCGCCGCAGAATCCAGCGCCGGGCCAGCGCCGCGAACAGGTAGAAGTGCAGCTCGATCACCAGCGTCCAGTTTACCTGGTCCACCGAGCCGACGCCGCGCAACGTGTGCACCAACCCCGCATTGGCCAGCACCGTGCGGAGGCTGAACGGCACCGGGCGCCCCCAGTAGCGGGCCGAGGCTACGACAGCCACGCATCCCACCGCCAGCGCCGCCCAGTAAGTGAGGTAGATACGCAGCGTGCGCGCCAGCACGAAGGTCCCCCGGCTGTGCCGGCGCAGCGAGAACGGGATGACAAAGCCGCTGACCAGGAAGAACAGCCCGACCCCGAACGGGCCGAAGTTGATCCAGGGCAGGGTGACGGCGGAGTTCATCCAGATCAGCGGCAGCTCGATTTGAGGGGCCGCAACCGTGGCGGACACCATAGGCTGCGCGAAGGGATACACGTTGAACATGTGGCTGAGCACCACCAGCAGCGCCGCGATGCCGCGCAACTGGTCGGCGAAGATGACCCTCACGTTGAGGCTGGCAGGCACGACGTCACTAGCCACAGCGGTCCTTTGGCCACGGCGGGCGGCGGGGATCAGGAGGCCCATCAGAGGGTCTCCTGTGGATGCCGCATCCACACCCCTGGCCCGGCCTCGCTGTCCTCGACGAACTCGACGCCGGCTTTCTCCAACGTCGCACGGATTGCTGCCAGCGGGTCAGCCGGCGACATCCACCTGCAGGTCGATGCCACCCGGCCTGAACGCTCATAGACTTTGATCAGGTAGGACGATGTCCCGCTGCGGCAGGCTAGCTTGTGGACGCCCCACCCGAGCATTTCACGCGCGGTCTTCAACTGGGCAAGCGTCACTGATCCTGACTTTGCAAGCGCATCCTGGGCAGCATGGGCGACACCGTTGTGGCCTTGTAACCGTACGCCCGGGGCGCCCCCATTCTCCTCGATGAACTCAATGCCGGCCGCTTCGAGGGCGGCGCGGATGGCAGCAAGCCGGTCAGCTCCCGACGTGCCGTCGGCGGCGCGTGTCAGGTGGCCTTCTCGTTCGTAACGAAGAACGGTTTTGGTTGTTGTGTCGCTCATGGCTGCAAGCCGCCCGCGGGTCCAGCCGAGCAGGTTCCGAGCAGCCGTGACCTGATCCGGCGTCACTGGTCCTGCTTCCGCAGCCGCACGCCAGCGCCGCCGCCGTTCTCTGGAATGAATTCGACACCGGCTGTTTCCAGCGCGGCCTGCATCGCTAGCAGGTTGTTCGTCATCGGTGCGGTCTGCCTGCCTTCAAAAGCCTTCACGGTCGAAAGGCCGACCTGGGCAGCGTCGGCCAGTTGCTTCTGCGTCAGGTCGAGCAAGCCACGCGCGGCGCGGCAGGTGGCGGGCGTGAGAGGTATCATGAGCAGTCAATAACAAACTTCATAGCTATGAGCAAACAAAATGGTTGCACATATCCTAAAGGTCGTCTACAACCATTTTAGTTGTTCTAATGAGGCGTCCACCATGGCCCACGGCACCACCACCCTCCGCGCCATCCCGATGTTTCAGCCGGCGTCCATGCTGCGCCGGATACAGTCCCCGGTGCAGCACCCGGTCGCGCCGATCCAGACAGCAGTTCCTGGCCGCGCTTGGCACATCCTCACTGCCCGCGATCTGGCGCAGACGGCGTTGGCGAATGCCCAGGCCGGGCTGCGTGAGGCGGTGCGGGTCTATGACTTCGCCCGCCGGGAGATCGGCCAGGCCAACCGCGGCGTGTTCTGCAACCACGTCATCAAGAACATCACGGCCGAACGCCGCACCGCCCTGCGCCGCGATGCGTTCCTGCTGTTCAACAAGCGCCGTGGGCAGCTAGTGCAGGCCCGTCGCCGGGTGGCTGCTGCGGAGCTGGCGCTGGCGGCGACGGCCTGCAGCGGGAAGGCGTAGCCATGGCGCAGGATCACGCCCTGGCGGTCGGCAGCACGGTCGCCATCTTCTCGGGCTACTCCAATAAGCAGATCGGCACCGGCACCGTCATGCGCGTGCTGCTGCGCTGGGTGCTGGTCGAGGCGCCGCAGTGGACGGCGCCGGTCAAGTTCCGCACCTGCGCGCCCTTGAAGGGGTTCCGGATCACGGGCGGGCTGGCCGAGCATCTGAACGAATGGATCAAGGTCCCGGCAGCGGTGGAATCGGACCCGTCTGCGGGTGCGGAGGGTCCAGCGCAACCTGCGCCGAAACTCCCTGCCAGCCCAGCTCGTCCGCAGTCGCACACCTCCTGCCACACTCTGCGCCGCGTCCTGGCGCGGCATTCCACCATGAGCCTGACGACGGGCGCCATGACGCCGACCGGCCAGGAGTGGACTACGCGGGCCTGTGACGTGCCGCTGTTCTCCGATTTGGAGCGGACCAGCGGCGTCTGCAGATCGTGCGCGTCGGGTTGAATGCATTCCGAGAACCATCCGCTGGTGCCGATATTCGATGCCACCGCGCACGCTTGGTTCAGCCTGCGGCACTGGCAGGCCATGCAGGAACAGGCGGCGACTGCGGCGGACCTTGCCCGCGCCGCCGAGGGCGTCGCCACCTGGTCGGCCCGCTTGGCAGACCTCGCGCGCCTCCGCACCCCCATTGCGTCGGAAGCAGGCTCCACGCCCGCGGCCTGACGCCATCCGCGCCGGGGCGGTCCCCCGGCATAGCCAGCGCAAACGGGGATTGCAGCCCCGCCTGCGCCTGGTCCAGCACAAGGCACCCACGCCATCATGAACGAAGCCTCCAACAAAGATACCACCTCCATCACGGCCGCAGGGATCACTCCTGTGGTCAAAGTTCGGACGGACCTGGCGGTGCCCAGCGTCACCAACCCCCACGCCTCCCGTCGCGGTCTGTTGGGCGGCGGTGCCATGGCTGCGGCCTTGGTTGCCGGGATCGTCTCCACCAGCGCCTCGGCCGCCAGCGCCTCGGCCAGTAGTGATGCCGAGCTGATCCGGGTTTGCCACAAGTTTGCGGAAGCCGAGTTCGCCGACTGGTACCTCTACGTCATCACGGATGATCGTGGGGTTGAGTCCCACCACGAGGATACGATCCCCGATTGGGCAACCCTCCATTGGATTGAGGCCACGCCTGCCACCACGCTGGAAGGACTGCGGGCCAAGGCTCTCGCGCTCGTCGCCTGGCATCGGGATGCCTACGATAATTCTCCGGATGACCGCGACGCCCACACAACGCTGCTGGCGTCGCTGATGCGGGACTTGGCTGCGCCGGCTCGCGCCGTCATCATCGCTCGCCTGTTCGAGCGGTATGGCCCGCTGCCGAAAGACTACACGATTGATGGCGCGTGGCTGGGTGCGGGAGCGCGCGCATGAACTGCCGCGTCCTGCTGTCCGCTGGCTCGGCCGCGATGGTCCTGGCTAGCACTACTGCCGATGTTGCCATCGGTGCGCCGGCCCCGTCCTCGCCCATCCTGGACGCCGCCCGCCGAATCGCTGCGCTAAGCCAGGAGTTCGAGGAAGCGGACGTGCCCGGCGCTGGGTCTGCGGAGACGGACCGTATTGGGCGGCTGATAGTGTCACAGGAGGAAGTCATCTTCGCGGCTACGCCCACGACGGTTGCCGAGGCCATGGTGGTCCTGATGGTGGCGGCGGGAAGTCTCGACGCGACCGACCCTTTGGAGGATGTCGCCAGGTCCGCCGTCGCCCGCGCGACCTGGTGCCTGGCGGGCATCGCTGGCGTGGACGTAATGAAGCTCGGCGGCGAGTTCTACCTGCCACCCTCATACACGGGGAGGGCAGCATGATGGCGAAGCTCTCCAAGCGGGCGCAGGTCGAGGCGCTGGGCTGGACCTTCACGGCCATCCCGCGGTTCTGGGCGGCCGGTGCGCTCTGGCACGACCCGGCAACAGGTCGGAAAAGTCCGGCGTCCTGGGACCACAAGAACCCGGAGGGGTGGACGGCCACGCCACCGCCGGGGTTTCCGGCCAGCCCGCGTCGGTTCGACCACCGCAGCCCCAACCATGCCGTGCGCTGGGCCTATGAGCAGGCCATGGCGCCGCGGCTCCAGCCGGACCTGGGCGGCGTCGCCGGGCTAGTCGCCCTGATGGGCGAGGCGCAGCGTGCGGGCGTTGTCGCGGATGGCGGGGAGGCCGGCGAAGGAGCACCGCCCCGGCCCGATGCCGAGCTGCTGGCGTTGTGCGGGGAGCTGATGGGCGCCGAACGCATCGCGGACGACCTGCGGTCCGGTCCCTGGCCGTTCCCGTGGGAGGACAAGGTCGGCCATCAGCGTGCCTCGTCCACGCTGGGGGAGGCGTGCCGGACGCGGGACAGGCTGCTGCCGCGCGTGGTCGAGGTCGAGGCCACCACCATCGCTGGTGTGCTGGCCAAGGCGGAGGCCATCGGGGTGTTGTTCGATGACAAGCGGGGCCTCAAGGCGGAGGCTGTCCGGTCGCTGCTGGCGGACTTGGCGGCGGTGCTGCAGGCCGGCGTCGGCGCGGGCGGGGTGACACCATGATGAGCGGCGCAGGCGCAGCGCCCGCTGCCGACTATGGCTGGCTCGCCAAAGTGCTGGCCGGCGACCGCCTAGCGTGTGGGCTGCTGGAGCTTGCACGCACCTTTCCGGCAGATGAGTGGGATGTCCTGGCCGGACGCATAGAGGGCATGGCGGGAACGCCGGCTGCAGAGGCGGAAGGGGTGCTGCAGGCCGGCGCCGGCGGGGTGACACTATGATCCGGCGCGCGCTGTTCTACGCAGGCGCAGCGGCGGTCGTCCTGATTCTGACTGGCGCTGGTGCGACGGTTGCAGCCCATGCCGGTCAGGCTGACGCCACGTTGCTGGCCTTCTGCGCCACGTTCCACCGCGCGCACGCCGAGGCCAGCGATAGGGCCAACCTTCATCGGCAGTGCGCCACCACCGCCAAGCAGGATGCCATCAAGCAGCTTCACCGCATGGTGCCGGCGACGGAGGCTGGGCATCGGGCGAAGGCTGCGGTTGCTGCGTTGCTGCTGGCCGGCCTTGATGAGGACGAGACGCGCGGCGGCGACCCGGAGACGCGGTTTGCGGCAAAGGCGTTCCGCGACTGGCTGGGGGTGGCGTAAGGCGCGACGCCTAAACTGTGGCGGCAGGGGCGGGCCTTCGGGTCCGCCCTTGTTCGTTTCGGCACCTGCAAGCTACTCTGACCCGATACGCCATGCGGGGACGGTCGAAGGCGCGGCTGCGAAAGGCAGGGACAGCATGAGCTACATTGCAAAATTAGTAATGAGTGGCATCGTTTTGCTCGCGTTGGCGCAGCCTGGACCTGCATTCGCTCAAACCATGCCTGCCAAAGTCGGCCAATGCGTCCGCAGCCGGATTACAGTCATAAGCACCCGCTTGGACCGCACGCCAGGCTCAGGGTCTGCCGTCAATTATGCCAATGGCGCTTTTCAGGTCGGATACGACACTGTGCCAGCAATCGAGAACAGCAGACCAGGCGACGTGGTGCTGATTTGCTTAGTCGGCCGCGAGCAGAACTGCCCCAAGGGCTACCATCCCGCCAGCACCTACACCACCACGAACCTTCGCACACAAGATTCATGGACTTTGGGCGACTCGTCGCATGGCTGCTGAACGCCATCAATGCCGCGCCTGCACCTTCATGCACGAGGCGCCGCCGAGCGCCCAGACGGTTAGAACGCACAGCTTCGCGGCCACTGCCCCTGAATGGACAGGGTTGCCAGCCCGCCCGAATCAGGGTCGTGCAGCCAGCACCACCAGTGCATTGGTCCATATGGACACCTCTCACGTGTGCTGGACGTGTGCTAGGCGTGTGCGGGACGTGTGCGGACACCTCAGTTCACGTGAGCGGCCTTTGCCTGCGGCAGGCCATGACGCCGCCCGGTTTGACGTTCGGCCCGGTGCCCGCTGCAGGATCGCCGGGGGGCTTGTCTCCCGCGGCGGCACTTGCCTACCCCCGCGACCCAGCCATCACATCTGCCGCCGCTTGCGGTATCGTGTCGCTCGGATTGTTGGCGCAGTGAACAGTCATAGCCGTGGCGTCACGCCGGGAGTGCGGTTGCTCCTAGGCCAAGGAAAGATGGCATGAGATTTGGTTGGTTGATCCTGTCAATCTTGCTGGCGACACCAGAGATAGGTTTTTGCTGTTCACCCTCAGACATACAAGTGAAACAGTCATCTTGGATTCGCAAAGGCAGCAACCAGCAATTCCTAGAAGTCATTGGTGAAATCGTAAACCGGTGCGCAGATGCTACCGGAGTTCAACTGCAAGCCGTATTCCGCGATGGCGCTGGCCGTGTTGTGACAACATCTGAATTCTGGCCTGCCAGCACCCGTAATATACCCGCTGGAGGCGCATACGCCTTTGAACAGCCGGCTGATGGCGACCGACCGGTTTCCGTGTTGGAGTTGAACGTCATAGAAACACGCAAGTGGTAGCTGTGAGTAGGACTATGGGCGCCTAGAAATCATCCTTGGCGTGTCGGACATATGGCGGGCGTAGCGGCTGCAGGTGGCGGCGGCCGTGGATGCCGGGGTGGAAGGGCATCACCATCCGACCGATGCCGCTGGCGCGACACTCGTCCGGCAGTCGTGCGACAGTGCCGCAGCAGTCGCCCAGCAGTGGTGCGACAGTCAGCGGTGTCCATATGGACCAATGCACTGGTGGTGCGGACGGAGCGTGACTGCATCCGTCTCATGTGCAGAGACTCACTGTTTGCCCCATGGCAGTCCGAGGCTGCCCTTGCCCCGCCTGTCCATGAAATCCATCCTGGCGTGTTCGACCCGGAGCACGCCCGTTGCACCCGCCCACATTCAGCCTCGACCACGCCCTGTCCGACTGGCCGGACTGCTGCCTAGAGGTCCGGTGCCCCTGCTCGCCGCGCACGGTTCAAGTGCCCGTGCGGTGGCTGCGGCAGCGGGGCGACCGGCCATTCCGCGCCGTGCTGGCGGCCCTGCGCTGCTCCGCCTGCCGCGGCAGGCCGGCGCCGGTCTATCTGGTGGCCGAGTTCACGCGCACCTTCATGTATGGCGGGCCGCCGAATTGGGCGCTGGAGCTGGTGCCGTCCAGGTAGGAGACACCTAGCCACCGGCGGATGCCCAGGTGGCCAGAACGCACAGCTTGGCGGTCACCGCCCCTGGTTGGACCGGGTTTCCGGCCGGCCCAGGGTAGGACACCATTCAGGAACAAAGGAACTGAGCCTTTGAAACCGGGAAACGGACCCGGATTTTACCCGGATCGGGGCCATACAGCCTGCACGAGCGGTGCAATGGTCCATGTCGCCCTTTCTGTGGACGTTCGACGGGCCACCATGGACGTTGGACGGACCATGCGTGGACGCTCGACGGCTCACAGGTGGACGTTTGACGGACCCGACATGGACGGGGGGCGGACCCGGCATGGACGCCAGCGCGTCCATCGGCGCGAGCCGTGCCCGTTTGCGCCACATCGGCGGACAATCCCGCCATGCACAAGAAATCACCCAACCTGACCGCCGTCCTCAAGGACTGGAACACGCCGCAGCCGCGGACCAAGGCCCACAGGGACATGATCGCGCGCTTGTCCGACTACCCGCATAACAGCCGAGAGGCGGTGTTCTGCTGGCTGTGGGACAACCACAAGGGCGTCACCGAACTGATTGGAAAGTGGGGGTGCAGTTGGGACGGGGTGGCCATCGTCATGAGGGAAGACGGCATCAAGGGATCGAAGGGCGCGAACCCGACCGGCAACGCCGTGCGCCGGGTCTGGGGACGGGTCTGCCGCGAGATGGAGAAGCGGAGGGGAAGGAGGTGCTGACCTGCTGGTGGACTTACTGCAGCGGCGAGCTGACCGGCGGCGCCGCAAACGAGGCAGCATGGGGCACCAGCCGGCCCATTGACCGAATCAGGCACCTACTTGCACCCTCCCCATGCCGCACTGTCCCGCCCAGCACTGGAGCAACCGTCATGCGCGCCTACCTGATCGCGTTCGCCCTTGCCGTTGGTCTGGCCGGCACCGCGCACGCCCAGTCAGTGACCTGCAACGACGGCACTGTGCTGACTGGGCCAACTGCAGAGCGCATGTGCGTCGCGCACGGAGGCTTGCCGCCCGGGTACGACGCTCCATCGGCGCTGCGTAG
Organism: uncultured Acidobacteriaceae bacterium; assembly: GCA_964243455.1. GTDB lineage: Bacteria > Acidobacteriota > Terriglobia > Terriglobales > Acidobacteriaceae > Granulicella. The sequence continues at coordinate 7,958 of CAXTGN010000013.1, read as the reverse complement.
CCGGAGGCCAAGCACGCCGCCGGGCGCAGTGGCCGCAGGTGGCGGTCCCGGCCAGGTGTGGGTCAACAGCAGCTCGAAGGTCTATCACTGCCAGGGCGACCGGTATTACGGCAAGACGAAGCGCGGCCAATACATGACCGAGGCAGCGGCGAAGGCGGCCGGCGCGCATGGTGTGGGTGGGAAGGCGTGCTCCTGATCTGGCACTGCCGCATAAAGCAGCCATCAGCATTGCCTTGGGATCAAGCAGCCGTAGTGGAGCGCCGCCCGATCCGACCCACTCCCGTGGGCGTAGGCGAATACCACTGACCAACTATCCCAAAAGGCAGGACGCCCAGCCCTCCCTATCGGCTTCAGCCAGCTACTCCACCATGATGCGAACACGTTCCCCGGCTGTGATGCGAAAACGATCTTGTACCATCCCTGCACCGCGCTGTGACCCGACCGTAGTCTTGGTTCCCGCGCGTCGGGCCGTGGACCATCGAACCATCTACCGAGCGGTAGTAGTGGTTGTAGCGAGCGTCAGCAGGAGCGGTGAGCAGGAGCAGGGCGGCGAGGGCGGTTAGAGCCGCTCTCACTGAGCCGCCTTCATCGTATCCACGGCCTTCTGTATCGTCTCTTTCATGCATACGCCGTTGGCATCGAATGCTGCTGCGGCGTCGTCCAGCTTCACATGCAAGGTCGCCGCGTGGGGTCCAGTCCCGGTTACAATGGCTAGCACTTGGCTATGTTGGAACAAATCCACTGTGCGTTGCAGAGGACCAATGTCACTCGGTAATTCAGCGTGAACGTAGCCTGCTGTAATGCCAGCTTTAAGGTGGGTTTTATTCTTGCCGTCGAACGTCGCTGAAGCTGCTATGCTAAGCATCTCGTCTGCTGCGGCAGGATACATGAACATAGCCTTGGACATAAGGCCGGTCGTGGTGAGGCCGAGCGCTAGCACGTAGGCAAAAGACAACCCTTCTTCGGTTTTGGTCATCATTCTGCAGACGCTCATGCTACCGCCTTGCTTAACGAAGCCTGCGATTTCCCACTTGCCTATTGTGATGATGTAGGCTGGCTTCTCCTCAGCCTTGGCAGTGCCAGTCACCAGCGACAGCGCCACTACCACCAGCAACAGCAGTCTCATTTGCAGCATACCGGCCATCGGTCACATCCCTCGTATGTTGCCGCTGGATCATACCTAAGCCGTTTAAGTTGTCACGTCGCACCTGCCAAATCGGTGAGCTGGCGCGGGAACTAGACAAAGCTCAATCCGGACCGATCCCGGAGGTCATTGCGAACGCCGGGTGGCGCGACCGATCGGGAGTGCGGTTCGACTGTCCATTCATCTGGACAGTCGAACCGCCGCCTCTCGTTCAATCCCGCGGCAGCTCCGGATACATCCGCGCCAGCACGTCCCGGAACACCGCAGCCCCCGCCTCAGCATCATGCGGCTTCCCGCTGGCTGCGATCATCCCGCCGGCCAGCGAAGCCGCAGCGACATGCTGCAAAAGGGTGTCCCGCCGGTAGCCGGGTGGGGGTGGCGCAAAACTCATGCGCTGTTCCGGCAGCATCTGCCGTAGGGCCATGGCCAGGTTTTCCCTGATAGCCAAGCCCGGGGCTGCGCCAGCAAAGCCTGCTTCGATCTCGGGTGGCATTGACATCTTGATTGCTCCTAAATGGCCACCGTAGCGGCACCGGGATAAACGGGGGTTTCGCGGGCATCGAAGCCGGTGGTGCCGCGGCTCGGCCCGGACATCTCATCCCCCCACACCTTGGCCGTATGCCGCCCGATCTCCCGCCCGTCCATGTAGTTGATGACGGTGGCATGGATCGGTTGGCTTCCCGGTCCCGTCATCAGAGATGAGTGCTGCGACCCTCGGCCGCCGCCGTGCCCCGTGGCGGGCGGGCCGTTCATGAAGCGGTCCATCGCGCTGGGCGCAGGCGGACCAAACAGCTCCGGAATGTGCTGGCCTGGCACCTGCAGTCCCTTGCCCATGCCCTTGGTGGCCTGCTCGTTAATGCCACCCAGCGCCTTCATCGCCGCGTTCAGCAGCGGCGGCAGTGCTACCGCCGCAGCCCCGAAGCCGAGCAGCAGCCCCGGCAGGGTGCCGAGCGCACCAGCCGCAGCGCCGCCCGCCGCAAACGGGCCAAGCCCGCCTGCCAGCGCCCGCGCGCCGCCGCCCAGGGCCACTAGCCCCTGAACCAGCGGCGCACCGACGAACACCACCGTCGCGGCGGTGCCGACAGCAGACGCCAGCGCCGACAGCCCGCCGACAACCAGGGTGAAGTCGGCCGCCGCGTTCGGGTGCGACTTTCCCCAATCGGACAGGTCCCGCACAACATTGGTCAGGCCCTTTAGCGCCTCCATCGCCGGGCCGATGGCGCCCGCGCCCAGCGTGACCATCAGCTCGTTCTCAACCGCGCGGAACTCGCGCATTTGTTGGAGAGGGTCGTTCTGCTGCATCACCTGCAAGGGGTTGCGCGTCGTGTCCCCGATCTTGCCGCGTTCCTTGTCAATGCCGCCCATGCCGAGCGTCATCTCGGCCATGAAGCCCAGGCCGGTCTGCTTGCTGCTGAAATCTGAAAGGAACTTGGCGACGCCCAGCAAATCGCTCGGGTTGACCTTGTTGCGAGCTAGCGCGCCGTGCTGCGGATCAAGCATGTAGTCACGCACGAACTGAACGGGGTTAGTGCCAAACTCCTGGAAGCCGGGCATGTGCTTTTGCATGTCGGCAACCATGCCGCCCTTCCAGGTGGCGGTCTTGTCCAGCAGGCCGATGCGCTTGAGCATGTCAGCCGCATGTTCCGTCATACGACCGGTAATGAACTGCTGGAAAGTCGCCGCGTCGCCCGTGCCGGATCGGGTGCCGCCCATGGAGATCAGCATGGCGGGCAGATCGCGGTACAAGAACTGATCGTTGGCCACCATACCGCCGACACGCGCTTGCTTGGCGAACCCCAGGTAGGCGTTGCCCTCCACCCGGCCGCCCGTGCCTGCGGCCACCTGGACCATTGCGGCCATCTGCTGGTTGAAGGCCCCGACATCGACCTGGTTCGTCTTGCGGTCGTAGAACCGCTGCATGACCTCGACGGCCTGCGCGGCGGCGAAAGACTCGTCCCCGTGGTGCGCGCCAGGCAGGTTCTTAATCACGTAGGCAGCCTGCGCGAAGGCTGGGGCGCCGGCCAGGGCTTCGTTCACGTCGCCCATCACGGTGAACAGGTCCACGATCTTGTGCAGGTTGTCGGCAATCGTGGTGCCCGGCGTGGTGCGAGCAATCGTCTCGGCCGCGGTGCGGGCCTTGGCGATGTCCGCATCGGTCACGCGGTTGTTCATGCGAAGGCTGGCGAGCTGGGTCCTCACCTCGGCCTCAGCCATGATGCTTTTCTCGAAGAAGCTCCACCCCGCATCGCCCGCCATCTGCGCGCCCATGGCGGTATTCAGCATCTGGCCGCTGGCGGCCTCTCTGCGAGATTGGGCGGCATTCCGGTCCGCGTTCTCCCGCATCGCCAGGGCATAGTCGTCGCGGTAGCCTTGATGAGCGGCGCGCTGCACGGCGGCGCGGGTCCTGTCACGCCCGGCGTTCTCCCGCATTGCCAGAGCATAGTCGTCATGGAAGCCGCCTCCCGCCGCTGCCCCAGAGGCGCGGGCTGCCCCACCCGGAGCAGCAGCCCCGTTAGACCCACGCGCCGCCCCTACCCCGCGCGGCACGGCACGAGCAGCGGTAGCCATCTCCCTGTAAGCCACCGCGGTTTCGGATGTGGACCGGGCAAGCTCGGCCTGGACGATCTGCAGCTCGCGCGTTGCGGTGCCGACCTTTTCCAGGTCCCCGATGACGCCGGTGCCCAGCCGGGCCTTGGTCAGCTTCTCCATGCTCGCCAGCAGCGCGTTGATGCCCCGGCCGCCGCTGGACAGTGTCCGCAGCTCCGCCGTGAACAGCGCCATGTTGCCCTGCGCCGACTTGATTTCCCGGTTCAGCCGCCCGAACTCGGCCATCACCTGCGCCGTCACCTGTCCGGCGTTCGTCGTCATTTCCAGGCGGGCGGCTACTGTGTAGGCTTCAACCATGATTCGTCGCCCTCTGCTGGCTTACGTTATTGCCCGGCACAACGCCGTCGAGATGGACCGGCGCGGCGTCCGGCCCGGCCTGTTGCTGCGGCTGCTGACGGGGATCGCCGGCCTCGCCACCCTTGGGCTTGCTGGCGCGTTCCTAGCCGCGTGCGGGGTGGTACTATGGGTCATGGTCACCCACTAGGTTCCCGTCGCCGCCAGCATCGCCCTGTGATCGCCCAGGGGGTGCGCTAGGCCCATGAAGGCGCCCATAATGTGTCCGGCGATCAGGTCGGCCGCGGCGTGCCCGTGGACGAACATCATGGGACCAAAGACCGGCCGTTCCGGCATCCGGCTGGTGCCGAACTCCAGAAACGGCGCGATGGGGTCAGTGGACCCGACCAGCAGCGCGCCACCCTCGATTTGGTAGCTGATCGAGATGCGGTATTCCCCCGTCGCATACAGGGGGTCCGTGGCGCTGACCCGGCCCGTCTGACCTCGCGCCTCCTTGCGAGCCACCGTGCTTTCGGCCAGCGATGCCCACCGCTCATACTCAGTGCCGACCAGCGCGTAGGCGAGATGCGCCAGGGCCTTGCCAGCAACCTCCTCGCCGCGGCGCTGCGCGTGCGGCAGCTCGACTTGCACGCGCGCCATATGCGCCAGGAACGCGTCGATGCTGGCGAAGGAGGTCACCGTTTCGGCCACTCAATCTTGCCGGCACGCCAGTTCATCTTGCCGCCCTGGCTCTCACGGATGACGACAAGGGCGGCCAGGCGGCGGGCGGGGGACCAGCGGAGCAAGTCGTCCCATGGCACGCTCGTTTCATGGGCCAACAGGATCATCTCCGCGAAGTCCGCCCGCCCGGCTAGTTTTTTGCCGTGGCCAGGAGTGCCGCATCAGCCGCGCCAGGCGTAGGGGCAGGGTCCGATGTGGGCGCGGCATCCGGCGCCGCCGATTGGTCGGACACGCGGGCCAAGGCCATCGACGCGGCCCGCAGCCCATCGACGCCTAGCTTGTCGAGCGTGGCGCGCAGGTGCCTGCGTTCAATGAACCGTGGGGTCGGCACGTCGTCAATAAACCACACCGAATAGGCGAGCTGCGCCATGTTTAGCCAGGTTTCGCCCACCCCGGCCGGAGTAATCTCAGCCAAATCCCATTGATCGCCCATCGTAAGCGGCTTGACTGTGACACTGCGGATCGGGTTGCCGAACTTCGCCGTGAGGTATTCGGCCTGGCTGCCGGCCGGACCGCGCGTCTCGGTTGTCAGCTTGTAATTGGGCAACGGTGGTAGCGTGCGGGCGGTGTCGGGCGCGGTTGTGGTCGTGTCACTCATGAGGTTTGTTCCTTTCGATCAGGTTGAGGTGATCGGTTGCGGATCAGGTTGCGGGCGGCTTTTGCCCCTGCTGCTGCGCCGTCAGCGCCTCCAGCCACGCCTGCAGCACATCAGAGCGCACCAGCGCCCCGAGGAACTGGCGCGAGATGCGGGCGCGGCCGGCTGCTTCGTCTTTGGTCAGGACTTCAAAGCTCATGGTGGTCAGGGCCTCCGTTGCCCGTCGCGCGTTCCTGCAAGCGCCAACTCTCGCAATCGGCAAGGCCGTGGTTGCCCGCAACCCCCGCCTTCGCCAGCATCGGGAGTGCGACCAACCTGATGGAGCACCTGATGACACCTGCCGAGCGAATGCTGTTGGACGAGGCCAACGGACGCGCCGACGCTGCCGAAAGCTTGGCGCGCGCCTTGTTCCAGGCACTGGGCGACATGGCCATCATACCCCCGGCTCACCTGCTGGAGATGCTGGACCTGATGCTTCTGGCGCTGGACGAAGTGCCAGATGCCGAGCATTCAAATCGGACATCCTGGCAGCGACACGCGTTTGAACGGCTGCGCGCAGACCTGATTGAGTTTCCAAACTGGCGGCGCAAACCGGAACCGGGCGACCGTTGACCAACCTGGTGACCGGTTCGGTGAACCAGAGGATCATGCGGCCGAACAGGGCGCGCATCAGGCTACCTGCCGCGCCGTCGGAAAACTGGCCAGGAACGCACGCCAGGGGCGCCAGGTGTCGCCGCGAAGATGCGGGGCGAACACGTTGGGATCGTCCAAGGCATCCAGGACGTTCATGCGGGCGGCTGGCCGGGCTGGACGCTCACTGGAACGACACCCCGCTGATCGCCACCTGCGGCGATGTCTTGGAGCTGGAGCCGATGCCGAGATAGCCGGATACAGGGGAGGTGCCTCCCGTCACTGTGCCGAGGGTTGCGCCGTCCACCACGATGTTCAGGTTGCCGCCAGCAACCGCGATCCTGATCTTTGAGAATGTCGCCGGGGCTGGAAACGTGGTCCCACTGGACACGCCCAGGACATACGCGCCGACGTGCCCGTATTCGCCCTGGAAGATCAGGGCGGTGTTGGTGGAGATGTCGGCGGCGGCGTGCAGGAACACCACGATGTCCAACGGCTGCGGCCCGCTCGCCGCCGCGTCGATCTCGAAGGTGCCGTCGCCAAAAGTGCCCAGCCCTTCAAACAGCATGTACGCGTAGGTCTGAGACGGCAGCAACAGGTTGCCGTTGCCGTCCAGGGCCATGCCGGTCGGCGGGTTGCTGCCTACGGAAGTGAGCGCCGCAGTGCCAGTTGGCTGCGTGCCAGCCGCCCCGGTGAAGCTGATCGCGGTGGTGGGGGTCGCCGCCGCGACCGTGAAACTGACGACGTTAGAGGTGTTGCCGCTGCTGTCCTGCACCTGCACCGAATGGGTGCCTGGATTTTGGAAAGCGTGGATTTCAAGGGTGAGAACACCCCCACTCACTGTCGAGCCAGACAGCGGCGTGAATGACGTGCCAGTGATGCCGTCCACGAGGTAGGCGATCGTTGGCGTGCCGTCGTTGGCGTAGGTGCCGTCGATGACGAAGTTGACGCCCGCCTGAACGCCGGTTGGCGCGGTCAAGGTTAGGCTGGGCGTCGGCGGGGCCGCGGGCGTGGGCGGCGTCGTCGTGCCGGCCAGCAGCGCCTGCAACTGCGCCCCGGTCAGGTAGGTCCCGTTCGCCAGCAGGATCGCGAGGCTCCCCAGCGTCACCCCCGAGCTAACCGGCGTCGGGGCCTGCCCCACCACGGACAGCGTGCCGTCTGCGGCCTCCGTCAGCGTCGTGCTGTCGCCGTGCGGCAGTACGCCGGACAGCAGAATGCGGCCAGCCGGAGTGCCGTCCAGGTTCTGCAGCGGCAGATACAGCGTCGTGGCCTTGCCGGGCGTTACTGCGGCCTTGGCGGCGTCGGTTTGGTTCAGAATGGTCATGGGTGGCCTTTCAGAGTGATCGCCTTGGCGGCATCGGTCGGATTGAGGATCGTCATGCCGGCGTGCCTGCTGTGAAGGGGCGCAGGATGGGGTTCGGAAAGGTCATCAGATCAGCGGAACCGCGTCTTGAGACCAACGGGGCGAGTTTTCCCAATTGACTCGGGGAGGTGGTTCTTGCGGTGGAAAGCCGCTTTGTCTGCTGGGCTCATCCGCTCATAGATGTCGGGTTCTCGCACCATCTTAACCTGCCCAGGAATTTTGTGTTTGCGGCGAAACTCATCCTGTTCGACCAGACTCATTTCCTTAAACGACTTGGGCTGCGGAGCCTGCTCTAGCAGGCTGAAACTTTCCGCATCGAACGCTCCGCGAAATCGCTTCAGCAGGTCCATCACGGCTTCGGCTGGCGGTAGGTCCGCCCTGGCGACTTTGAGCAAATCCAGGTCGCGCAGTCCCAGCGTCGTTGCGACCTCCGTAAGCTTCTCGTTCCGGTCCATCGTTCGTGCTCCTAGATCGCTGCGGGGGTGGGTGCTGTGGGCAGCAGTTGCGTTGCTGGCATCGGGGGGGGTCCTACCGGCCCATAAAACTGAGGTGGATGGACCGGGCCGGCCGCACCGTGTTGCCGACACTCGCCAGCAGCAGCGCAC
>CAXTGN010000012.1:17969-25705 GCA_964243455.1 uncultured Acidobacteriaceae bacterium | reverse complement strand
CAGAGGTTTGCTGAAGCGGTAGGCCGTAGCGCTCTCCCCAACCGGTAAACCGCTGCCTGTAGTGTCAGCACCGAAGCATACAGTACGGAAACCGGAAAACTCGCAGCCAAAGTCCCATCGCAGAGCCGAGACTTCCATTTCCCGCAGGCCTCTTCAGGAAAACCGTGCCACCGAAGCGCAAGTCCGCCTACAAGAAGAAAAAGGAAACGGTTCGCGAATGGAAGTCGATCGATTGAACGGTTGACTCAGCAGAAGTGTGGGAACATGGACACACCCGAAAGCTGCAACCTGTTCGCTACGGCAGTTCGATGATCGTAGACCTAGAGGCGTCAATGACTTTTGCGTCCGCTGCTCCTGTGCTCTCACCGTTCTGGCAGTCGCTTGTAAGTGGAAGCGTGGGCTCCGGACTGATCACATTCGGCCTGTTCCTAATTAAGAACCGCTCCGATCGCATTGAACGAACATTTTCGCTGCACCGGGAGTTCTCCTCACTGGAATTTGTCCGGGTCCGAGACCGGGCTTATACGTTGTTGGTGAATCACGATGGTAAGACCTTCGCGGACCTGGCGCGTCTTGCGGTGAATGATGAACGGGTCGATGCCGACCTAAACTGCCTCTTGCGACTAGCCACTTTTTACGAGCATCTGTCAATCAGCGTGACTGCGGGGTACCTGCATCGGAAGCTTGCCTGCTCCTACTTCGGGATGGTCTTTTATTGGTGGAATATCAATTTCCTCAGCAAACCTGAAGGAATACCGAGCACCACTTGGGAACTAGCCTGCAATATTCAGGCGTTGGAGAAGTTTTTCGAAAGCCAAGCGACTAAAACGGAACTGATGATGTGGATCAAGAACGCTGATCAGGGTCCATACCTCTTGAGGCGAGATAAGACAGATGCGAAACGAACAGCGGGTTCGGGGGTTGAGGTCGGCAACACTCCTGTGGCCAGCAGTAAGCCGGTCTGATCAGTTTGGTACTGAACGAGATCCAGTGATTGGGAGCCAAAGGCAGATGAGTGACAACTCGATGTTCGAGCGCCTCAAACTGTGGAATGCCGCCACTCTGGGACAGAAAGACTGCCTGGTTCAGGCAAGCTGGACTTTTCAGGGCGTAAGCTCTATCGACCAATTCGACCAAGTTCCCTGTCCTCCGAGCCCTTACGCGTTCCACTTGACATTAACGGGTGGTGGACTGGGATGCTGCTACTCCGAAGACCCTGCGCCACTTATTGAGCCAGCATGGGTCGGCCAAGATGCTCGGCGGATTGAGCCAGCGAACCGGTACCAGGAAGTTTCATTGCTCGATTCTGTCTTCGGGAATTTTCACTTGAGACCCGCGCACCGATTTGGCATTGCCGGATCTCCGCAGGATAAGAGTCAGTTGCGCGCTGAAATCATTGCCGGACAGGTAGAACTCTGCGCAAAGAGAAAAGGTCTTGTTGCACCTCGAATCGTGATGGTCGGAGTCGTGGGGAAGGCGATGAAGGCAATGCATAATCGTGGCATGCATGTGCAGGGCGTTGACATGAATCCGGAGATTATCGGACAGGAAATCGGTGGAGGTGTCCGCGTCTTCGGTCCCGAGGAAACGGCATCTCTGATTGCTGAGTCCGATATCGCGCTAATCACGGGCATGGCCGTTGTGAACGATACTCTGGGACCTCTCGTGCGGGATTGCGAGAGGGCGGGTTCCATGGTCGTGGTTTATGGGCAAACCGGAGCTAACTTCGCTCCGTTTTACTTGGAAAATGGCATTTCGTGTGTCGTGTCTGAGAGCTTTCCGCTCTACACCATTCCAGGATGTTCGGAGATCCGTGTCTTTATTAAGGATTAGGCTCATTTTTTGGGGACTAGGTATGGCGAATGCACCGAACCGAGGATGAAAGTTTGACATCGGAAGCAAAAGATGCTGTGGTTGAGCCCTTGATTCTCACGACGCCCGCTCTCGAGGAACTTCATGCGCTAGTGAATCTCGCATACTCCAAGTACAGCAACGAGCGGTTCACTTTCAGCGCGGTCACACAATCGTTGCAGTGGACCAGAAAAAGGGCGCATCGGACAGGGACAGTGGTTCTGGGGATGTTTTGCGATGACGCTCTCGCCGGAACACTTTCTGTTCTGCCATACAGTGCCGCGAAGCACAATCGTTACATCGAGAAGGACACGGACGTTTGCTTGGAGCAGTTCGCCGTCCATCCGAATTATCAACGGAGGGGTTTTGGGGCCTCTTTGATGGCAGGAGCAGAGCATCTTGTAAGGCGATCTTCAGGGCGCCGAGCTTTTTTGGATACACCTACTGAAGCAGAGCAGTTACGGAACTTCTACCAGCGGCTTGGCTATTCTGAAATTGGCGAATACCAGCCATTCGAATCAGGGCAAAAAAATACGATCTACGTTAAGCACCTGTGACCGAAGGCATAGTAAATAAGACCTTCAGACCATGCTGACGATCTCCAAGCGTTTTTGTCGCGCTGGGCGAACTGCGGCACACTCAGGCACGATTGGAAATGTGAACGCCCAAGAGTTTATCGGCAAGTTCGCCGTGGCGACTGCAAGCACGACAACGCGCGTTCGGTTTGCCTGTACGAATAACGCTTTAGTGGTTCTGGTGCACATCTGTGAAGCTACAATTGGGTTGCGAATTGGATTAAGTTGCAGTGATCCCGAAGGCCTCAAGGGCCGCCGAACCGCACCCGGGTTTCGGTCGTTTCGAGCCCTTTCACCAAGCGTGAGCCAGAGACGGACGGCTTCTCCTTCGAAGGACGGTAGGTCGGCCCAGCTATTCGTTTGGGGTTTTCCGAACTTATATACGCAAGAAGACCGGTATCGTCTCATCGTTCGCAGCCTTTCGCAGCAGAGATCTTGCGACTCCACGCAAAGAACTCTTGCGCACCTTCTTCTTTTGCGGTATCCATAGGCGATCTCCACGCGTGTCCGTAATGAAAAGGCTGCCGACGATGCCAGAGCCACTGCCATCTCCAACCATGCACAGTTGCTCGATGCCGCCCATCATTGGACCGGATGGTTCCCTTCGTTCAGAGTTTCTTCTCGATCCTGCGGTCACCTACCTCAACCACGGGGCGTATGGGGCCACGCCACGACCGGTTTTTGACGCCTTTCACCGCTGGCAAATGGAGCTTGAACGCGAGCCGGTCGACTTTCTTTCGCGCTATTCGACCGAGCGGCTGGCGCACTCCCGCGCCGTACTGGCGAAGTATCTCGATACGGACCGCGACAATCTGGTTTATGTGTCCAACGGAACAACAGGTCTCAACATCGTTGCCCGAAATCTGCGCACAGGGCCCGGCGACGAGTTGCTGACGACGGATCATGAGCACGGCGGCATCGATCGCCTTTTTCGTTTTATGTCTTCCAAGCTCGGTTTCCGCTACGTGGTGCGGCCTATTCCGCTGCCCGTCACAACCCATGCGGAATTCATCAAATACTTTTGGGCGGGTGTCACTCCGAAGACAAGAGTCATCTTGCTCAGTCATTTCACATCGCCGACCTCGTTGCTATTTCCGGTAAAGGAGATTTGCCGCCGCGCGCGCGAAGCCGGCATCGTGACGATCATTGACGGCTCTCACGTGCCTGGCCAATTCCCCCTGTCGTTACGCGATACCGACGCCGATTTTTATGTCGGCATTCTGCACAAGTGGCTTTGTGCTCCCAAGGGTTGCGCGTTTCTGTATGCACGTCCTGATATGCAGGATCTGCTCGATCCGCTGATCGTCAGCTGGGGCTGGGCGCCCAAAAATCCCGGGCCGTCGCGCTTTGTGGACCGCCACGAATGGCAAGGAAGCCGGGACGTTTCAGAGTTTCTTGCCGTGCCCGATGCTATCGCGTTTCAGCAGACACATCATTGGCACGAGGTTAGCCGAGCATGCCGCGAGCTGGCAACCTGGGCGCAGGAAGAAGTCACTCGCCTGACCGGCGTGCCTACTTACCACACCGATGGACGGGAATGGAGCGGTCAGATCGTATGCGCGCAGCTTCCGCGGCACGTGGAACCCGATGCGTTGAAGAACCGCCTGCGCTTTGAACACGACATCGACGTGTCGACCGATAGCCACCGCGGGTGGCCGAGAATCAGAATCTCGGTTCAGGGGTATAACTCGATGAGAGACATCGAGCACCTTCTCGACGCCTTGAAGATATTGTTGCCGCAAGCCTAGCGTGGCTTGGCTTGCGGCTCCGCCTGAAGACTGTGACGAGCGGATGATTGCGTTAGGAGAGGACACAGTGGAGCAGGATTCAACTCCGTCGGGGCCCGTTGCGAAGATTCTTTATGCCGTAATCGGCGGCACGGAAGGCTATCGGGAATTCGCGAAAACTCACGACCGCGTGAGCTTCGGAAAATTCATAGAGACGCAGGCGGCAGCGCTGGTGGGAGCGGGTCTTCCACCCGAGGACACGTACTTCGCGAAACGCATCCCTGCCGACGCCTCCGGGTATGTGGCTGAGTGTCTCCATGAATTGGCTGCGCGCGGCATTCTTCCTTCGACGGCTTACAACCGGGAGAACTACAGCGACGTGGCCAGACACATCGCCGAGGCGTACGAACATGCCGGGCTCAGGACGTACATTTATCCGGAAGAAGCGGAACTTCTTTTCGCCATCGTGAATATTGCGCGGCCAAAGAGAACGGTGTTTCTTGGTTCGTACTATGGCTTCTGGGCTCATGCCGCGCTGCACGCGATGGCCGACTACGGCGGGCAGGCGGTCCTTGTCGACCCCAGCTCCTCATCGCAGGCTGTCGCGAAGCGCAATCTCGCCAGGGAACCTTGCCTGAGCTTCGTCGAAGTCGTTGAAACCACGGGTGAGCAGTATCTCGCGCAAACCAGCGAAAGCTTCGACCTCGTGGTAATGGACGCCGAAAACCCACGCACCTATCCCGACCCTGAACTGCAGGGCAAGCGGGTCTATGCTTCTTTGCTCAACAGCGTGCTTGGCCGCCTCACCGAAGACGCGCTGCTGGTCTGCCATAACATCCTGTTCGAGAACATTTCCGGGTGCCCGCACATGGCGAAGGTCATCGCGCGCAATTACGACGAGCTCGGAAAGTTCCGCCGGCAGGCAGACGCTGTGTTTTCACAGTTCTTTGAATGCACGACAACAGAAGGCACAGGCGTGTGGAGACGTCGATGAGCGCGAACCCTTTGCCGATGTTCCGCTACGGCGATTCACAATCGTCCCTGGCGCTCGTCTCCGGGCCCCTAATCTTCGACAGTGGCGAAGCGGAACAAACATTCCTGCTGCGGTGCCCAGACCGTTTTCTCGTTTACAACGCACTGGCAGGCATGCGGCCGATGCTTTTCGCGGTGAACCGCGCGCATCGTGAACGCTACCGGGAACTCGTCGCCGTTTTGCAGCGCGAGATGGAAACGATTTTCACGAGAACGGGACTTCCAGTTCCTGCCGCCCTAGACCCCTTTTTCGTTCCCATCGACTTGGAGACGCTTTCAATCGAAGACGCCTCATGGTTCAAGGAGGAGGCGCTGCCTGCACATTCGGGCATGGCGCTGAATCAAGCCTCCCCGACAGCAGCACGGCTTCTCCGCGGACTGGAGCGCCTCCTGCGACAGCGAAATGCCGGGCTCTTGACGGACGCCGAACTCAAACAGGCGCAGACCGCGAGCCAACTCGCTCTGCGTTGGCACGATAAGGCCACTTATGTCGAGCTTGTAAAGTCAGCCGGGGGGGACCTGCCGGTGCATGCTCGAACGGTGCTTCTTACTCAGGAGCAGTTTGAAGAAATCGGTAACTGGCAGCAGCTTTGTGCCGCGGTTCAGGAGCACTTCGAAAGCCTTCCAGCAGCGTTCTTTCTGAAGTTGAGCGCGGATTCCGGCGGAAACGTGGCCGCGAGGATCACAACTGAGAACTGCGATTCCGCCATCGCCGCCCTGAAGAAGCAGGTCAAGCAGGAGGCGTCCTGCACCGGCTGCTACGGAGACGCGCGCTTGGCCTCGCTTCGCCGCGAGATAGAACAAACGCCCAGCCTGCGGGGGATCGTGTGGGAGGACCACCGTCTTCTCAACTTCCTTCGCCAGCAAGCCGGGCGGCGGCCGAAACCGCACATCCTTGTACAGGAAAGCGTCGAGGGTCCCGCGGGGTCCGGGCTGGCCGGCCTCGGGATAGCGTGCCTGTCGGACAGCGGTGCCTTGTTCGCTTCGGGCCAGCTCTACCGTGACAGTGACAGGCGGCATTTTGCCGGTTCGTGGGTCAGCGAAACGCTGTCGTCGGGCGTCCTCACGGAGGACATGCGACGGCGCATGAAGAACCTGTGCTCGCTTTTTCAGAAGCAGGGTTATCACGGTCCCCTGGGCTTCGACGCGAGGCTAAACCAGCGCAACGAGTGGGTGTTGATCTATGACTGCAACCCCCGGCTTACCGGCGTGTATCCCGCCATGGCGATCCATGGTTTTCTGCAGCGCTCCGGGATGGCCGTGGCATCGGTCGCGAGCTTCGGCTACCGGGGCGAATGGAACCAACATAGCGTGGCGGAATGGTTCGATATCCTTGACGCGACCGGGACCTTGTTCACGCGATCGAGCGGCCGCGGTGTGCTTCCGCTGCCGAACCTTTCGCGCGAGCAAGGATGCGACCTGGCCGTGATCAATTGCGAATTGGACGAGTTACAGGGTTTGCTCGACCGTTCCGGCCTTGGAACGTACTTCCACTTAGTGCAATAGGCGTGCACAAAAGCAGATGACGTACCGTCCTGTTCCCTGTATGTTGGAGGGCAACAAGCAGCACCGGTAGCTTAATTGGCTCGAAGACGCAGGCGGGAAGCTCAGGAATCTCGATGCAGGAAGACGGCGCCTTTTTCTCCAGGGTATCAACGCCGGATTTGGGCACGGGCTGAGGGAGTGAAACAAATGGGTCTCAAAAGCACCAGCTTTGGGAGTTGGGAGATGCGGGTTCGAATCCCGTCGGGTGCGCCACCTTCCGTTTGTGAAGTGAGTCTGCCTTCACCTGAGTACGAGCGGTTGGCACCACGCTCGATTTCACGCGAAAGGAGGTGATTAACATGGACAATCAACTTTCAGAGACGCTGGCACTCGAGCTGACCGAAGTGAGCCGCATTCTGAGCGAAACTTCGTCGCAGATCGCTGTCAATGCTGCTCCACTGGCGACCCCAGTGAAGCTTTCCGCGAACGCCGCTCCACGGGCGCCAGCCGATGTCGCTGCCATTGCGGCTGGCGCACCAGCTTCAGTGCCAACGGCAGGCATGCCACTCGCGCTTCCAATGAGCAGCCATGCGGTCCCAGTGGCCCACGCTGCGCTGCGGATCGCACAGGCAGTGCCAGCACTTCCAGTCGCCTAAACGCGTAACTCGCGCGGCGGACTGGAGCAGTACCAGAAACCCTGGAGAGGAAACCCTGGAGATGGAAACCCTGGAGAGCGAAACCCTGGAGAACGGAAGGTAGGCCGGGCTGTTGCCTGATACCCGGCAGCTCGGCCGCCTTCGCCACCCTTACTCCAGGAAGTCGTTGGCTCTGAGCGCATCGGCGACTTCCGGTAGTTCACAGGCACCGGAATCCTGGAAAACGCGGATTGTCGCGCGGCTCGCTTTGCGCGCCTCGGCCAGCAAGATTTCCGGATGATAGCACTCGGCGATGATGTCCGCCGTTTCCCGGTGGCTGAAGTGCTGCCGCAGAAAGGCTTCCACGGCCGGGTAGTCGGGCGAAAGAAAACCCTGTACGAGCTGGGGGATGGCGCGGCCGATACGGACCT
>CAXTGN010000012.1:0-17959 GCA_964243455.1 uncultured Acidobacteriaceae bacterium | reverse complement strand
GCGCGCGGAACTTGCGGCCACACATCCTTGCAAAGACGCGAAAAGAACGCGTGATGCCGGGCTTCATCCTGCGCATGGTCGGCCACCATTTCGCGCACGGCGGGAATGACAGTTTCCGAACGCGGGATGCGCAGCAGCGAACTGGTAATCATCGTTTCGGAAATGACCACGAGAAAGAGCCTCCACCAGGCACGCTCGGTACTGTCTGCCTGATCGATGATGGATTCGAACAGCGGAAAGCCAGGATGCCCACCGCCGTGGTCGAACCGGAAGTCGGTGGCGGCCTCGATCTGCTGCATAAGATCGACGGAAAATAGCGAGTGGTAAGCTTCGTCGCAGTAGATTTTGTACGCGTCGAGCTTCGTCGCGGAGGACAGCTCGAGACCAGAAGGCCCGCGTGCCAGCAGGTTCACTGTTTTATTGACTAGCTCATGTTCCAGACGGTCGGTAAAGGTGAGGTAGGAAAACAGCTGCTGCATCAACCCTTTGCGCGTGATCTCGGCCTCGGCCGCGGCTACCCGCGGGTGCAGCACGAAGGGGGTCAGATCTGCGGGAAAGCACACATGGCCGGCGACCAGCAGCTGGTCTCGCACAAGCCGTCTCGGCTGTGAACGAACCGAGGACCGTTCATACCAGTCGTGCAGGGTCGACTTCCGCTCCACGTTGTTTCTCTCCGTGTGGCTGCAACAGAATCGTCAAGCTATAAAGTGTTCGCAGTGTAGAACGAGATGAATGGTGCGTCTACTGTGTTTTGCGCCGGAAAGACATGCCCAACATCTGGGAAAGGCGCTGGGCGTGGTGAACGTTTCTCTGCACTTCCCCATGCAGTTGCGCAGGAACGTAACAGAACCGGATATCTTAGGCATTTCGCTCCGTGAGGTTTGTTGCGTTGTCGGGCCGGACGTGACCACCATCGCGGTGGTGGGCCGCACTTTCACATGAACTAGCTCACAGGACACATCACCGAAGAGGGATCCGCAGTGGAAACCACGTACCCGTTTGCAGAGATAGAAGAGAAATGGCAGCGTGCCTGGGAAGCAGCTCATCTGTTCCACAGCGATCCTGTGGAGGACCGCCCGAACTGCGTTGTCATCGAGCTTCCGCCGTTTGCCAACGGCAGCCTCCATCTTGGCCATGTCCGCAACTACGTGATGGGCGACGTGTATGCGCGATTCCGCCGCATGGCCGGGTTCAACGTTCTGTATACCAGCGGGTTCGATTCGTTCGGCCTGCCCAACGAGCTCGCCGCGCAGGCGCGAGGCCGTCATCCTAAGGAGATCGCCGAAGAAGTCATGGCTGAGATGCGCCGCGACTTCGTGCGGCTCGGCCTGAGCCACGACACGCGCCGCATCCTCGGCAACCATGACGAGGGATTCTATGGTTGGGTACAGTGGGTGTTTCTAAAGCTCTTCGAGCAGGGTCTTGCCTACCGGCAGCGCTACCCGGTCCTGTGGTGCCCCACCTGCGCGACGACCCTGGCCGACAGCCTGACCGCGGAGGGCCGCTGCTGGCGCTGCCGCGGCTTCGTGGAGGCGCGCTCCTTGGAGCAATGGCTGGTGCGGGAAAACGTGTTTGCCGACAGCATGCTTGCAGGTCTCGACAACCTCGAGCGTTGGCCGCTTTCCATCAAGCGTATTCATGCCGACTGGATCGGGCGCAGGAAAGGTGCGGATGTCACGCTCGCCATCCTCGGCGCACCGGAAACACAGCTCACGGCCTTTGTTTCCGATGTCACACGACTGCACGGCGTGACCGCGGTGAAGATCGCCGCGGACCATCCATTGATCGGCCAGATGAGGACGGACCATCTGCTTTCCACACCCGCGATCGAAAACCTGGCGCAGTTGCATCAGGGGCAGGCGCTGGATCGGAGAGTGGAATTTTCGCTCGGGGTATCGGTCGGGCATCCGCTGACGGGAGCAGAATTGCCTGTGCTGGTGTCCCCGCAACTCGACCTGCGCAGCTACGGCGGGGTTGAGCTGGTCTACACAGAATCGTCAGAATCCGCGCAGCCGGCCGGGACCGCTTCCGCCGTAGACAGCGCAAACGGGTCGTGCGGCGGTGCGCTACAGGCTTCGCGACTGGAACATCGCACGGCAGCGCTACTGGGGGCCGCCGATTCCGATCATCCATTGCCCGGTCTGCGGCATGGTGCCGGTGCCCGCGAAGGATCTACCGGTTCTGCTGCCGCTCGACGTCGATCTCGACTTCCACGGCAACCCGCTGGACCGCCATCCGACCTTCGCCCAGGCCGACTGCCCTCGTTGCGGCGCTGCGGCCCGCCGCGATACGGATACGCTGGAAACCTACTGCAGCCCGTGGTGGTATCACTGGAACGCGAAGCGCATGTCCACGGCGGACCCGTTCGATCGGAACGAAGCGCGTCTTTACATGCCGGTCGACGTCATGATCGGCGGCACGGACCAAGCCCGTACCTGCTTCTTCCACCTGCGCATGATGGCGAGAGCCTTGAAGCAGGCGGGCATCGTGGAATTGGAAGAGCCGGTCGACACCTTGATCGCCATCGGCATGGTGAAAGCCGAGGGCCGCAAGATGAGCAAGAGCGAAGGCAACGTCGTGGATCCGAGGAACATAATTGCCCGCTACGGAACCGACGCCCTGCGCCTTGCGATGATGGGCGCGGCCGCGCCCGACAGCGACGTAAACTGGTCGAACGATTCCGTTCGCCGTAGTTATGCATTTCTCGCTAGAGTCTATCGCTTCAGCGTGCGCCATTCGGCCGCGCTACGCTTCGATACGATGGATGCGTCCGAGGTGATCGACACCGGTTATTCGCTGACCGGGAAGCTCGCCGCCAGCCTGGACAAAGCCGTGGAGCGAACGACTGCTTCAATGGGTCAGAACATGTTCCACTTGGCCCATGCGAACTTGCAGCTGTTCTTTGCGAAAATCGAAGGCTACGAATTAGAAGCTCGCAAGCGGCGGCTGGAACTCGACCAGCGGGATCGCGGCGCGCTTGCGGTAAGCTTCGGCTCCTTCCTGAAGATGCTGGCGCCACTGTGCCCGCACATCGCGGAAGAATGCTGGGTTCTTCTGCATGGCCGCGGCCTGATCGCACAAGCCGCCTGGCCGGCAGCCTTGCCCGATCGCTTTCGCAAACCGGTAATCCGCTACGAAGTTGCGAACTAGCGCTTCAAGCTTGACGGCCGATGCCGGCGACGAGAAACGGTTCCCCTTTTCATGTCCTTGATCCGCGCATGTCCGGAACTTTTTCACTGCAAAGGAAAGCTCTGATTCATCAGCCGCGGACGCTTCGGGACACTCGCGAATTTCTGCCACGGGTCTGCCGAAAGGCTTTGGGTTCTGGCTTTGCTGACGAAACAAGGTATGAAAGCTAGTGAGCGCCTTCGTGCCGTTCCGGCTTTATAGACCTTCTCTTGTTGCCCTTCGTTCGCGTAACTCCTCAGCAGGGGCAGGTACCATCCTCTTGTACTTCCGCCTTTGCCAGAAAGCATTGTCGGCACGCTCCACCGAACTAACGCCCCTCATAGAATGGGCGCATTTTGATCTTGACAAGCCGTCGCAACTCGCTTCTACTTTCCCAAATCTGACAGCGGTGCAATCAGAGGTGTAGCACGCTTATGTTGCATTTGACCCCTTCCCCTCTCTTCGCCGTGCGCTGATCGCGATGACCACAAGGCCGCGCTCGCGGCCGTGTGAATTTCTTCTCGGAAGTGAGGACACGATGGCCAAATACACCCGCGTAAACGCCTGGCAACAGGGCGGCACTTTCGCAAACACCGACCTGCTCTGGTATGCCAAAGGTGTCGGCGTCATGCAATCCCGCGCCTTGAACGACCCCAACAGCTGGTGGTTTTTCGCAGCCATCCATGGCGAATACATCAGCAACGGACAGTCGCCGGACTGGAGCACGCTGCCGCACCCGCCGGACACACCCGTCACTCCTCCGGCGGCGCCGAATGTCTCGGCCCAGTTTTGGGATCAGTGCCAGCACCAGAGCTGGTATTTCATCCCCTGGCACCGCGGCTATCTACTTGCCCTTGAAGCACAGGTGCGTCAGGCGATCATGCAAATGGGCGGGCCCGCCACGTGGGCGCTTCCCTACTGGAACTACCTGGGACCGGATGATGAGTACAAAATCCCCCCCGCCCTTAATCAGAAGACGCTGCCCGACGGCAGCCCGAACCCGCTTTTCGTTACAGCACGTTACGGCCCCTTGGGGGATAGCAACGTCTTCGTAGTGAACCAGGCGATCTTCGAGAACAATCCCACAGATCCGCACTACAGCCGTGGTCCGGTTACGAATAAGTGCATGAGCATGCTGCACTACACGGGAACGGATCCGAGGACAGACGTCGGATTCGGCGGCTTGCAGACGCCGTTCTGGCATGGCGGCACTTATCCGAGCGGCGAGCTGGAGTCCAATCCGCACAACCTGGTACACGTCTACGTGGGCGGATTCGCCGACAATGACACTGTAGAAGGGTTGATGAGTGATCCTGGGACTGCAGGCCTCGACCCGGTCTTCTACCTACATCATGCCAATATCGACCGCCTCTGGGCCGCTTGGAATCAAACGAACAAGAATCCCCAAGAGTTTGCGTGGCTCAATGGCCCCGCTCAAAACGGACAGAATCAATTCGTCATGCCCATGCCGGGGGCTACCACATGGACGTTCACACCGGGGCAGATGAGTTCTTTAGACGCGCTGGACTATACATATGACCACCTGCCCACTTCGCCGCCGCGAGCGGCGAGACTGACCGCCCGCCTGCAGCTTCTGGATGTTGCATCACCCATAGCCGAAGAAAAAGTGAGTACACCTGTGGCCGCCACGTCAGAACTCGTTGGAGCCAGTCCCGCCGCCCTTACTCTCGGCACAACAGGCGCGGCCACGTCAGTGCAACTAGACACCGACGCGCGGAAGCGCCTTTTGAACAGTTTTACTCTGTCCGTTCAGTCAGTGATCGCTGCTGAGCAGGGTGCCTCACCTGCGTCAGCAATCGCTCCGAGCTCTCTGCCCGACCGGACCTTCCTGAATCTGGAGAATGTGCGCGGAAGCAGCGATGCGACGGTTCTCAGTGTTTACATAGACTTGCCGGACGATGCCGCGCCGACCGATCACCCCGAACTCCTTGCAGGAACAGTGGGTCTTTTCGGTCTGCGCAATGCATCGAGGCCCGATAGCAAGCACGGCGGCCAAGGACTCAGCTTCGTCCTCGAGGTCACAGACGTTGTTGATCGACTGCACTTGGGCAACATCTTCTCCGTGGGTGACCTCCACATACGGGTTGTGCCCTCCCGCCCGCTGCCGGCCAGCGCACAGATCACGATCGGACGCATCAGCCTGTATCGTCGGGCCGAGTAAGCGTAGTGCTCACCCTCGACCAAGAACGCGGCAGACTGCGGTGGTGTGTCGCAATGGTCAGTGCCGTAGCGTGGATGGCGCTGCTGCGCATGCCCGCCCATGCCGGGCGCATGCTCTCATGTTCCTTCCATCCTTCCGAAGTGATGCCCGTAGGGGCGTCGCTCCGGATGACCATTGCGGCAACCGATCCACCCGCTGTCGCCGCAGGATGGGTACTCATGCTGCTCGCGATGATGTCGCCCATGCTGCTCGATCCGCTGCAACACATCATCATGAGGAGCCTCTGGCGACTTCGCCTGCGCATGTGCACCGCTTACGTCGCAGGCTACGGAAGCGTCTGGATGGCAGCGGGCCTCGCTTTTATGGCGGTGGAAGCGGCCTGCCGCTGCCTTCTTCCACGTCCGTGGCTGGGCGCAGCCGTAGCTTTGGTAGCGGCGTGCATATGGCAGTGCTCCCCGTGGAAGCAACGGGCGTTAAACAGTTGTCACATGGAACCGCCGCTCGCCGCGTTCGGCCTGCATGCCTATAGGAGCGCATTACGCTTTGGTGTCACGCAGGGAATGTGGTGCTTTACTTCATGCTGGTTGCTCATGCTCGTCCCCATGCTGCTACCGAACGGACGGACCACTGCGATGTTTGCCGCGATGCTCCTGATGTTTTCCGAACGGCTGAATGCTGCCGCAGGGCCGCAATGGCGGGTTCGGGGGCCGGGCCCGGCCCTGCGCTTCCTGGTTGCCCGCCTTCGTGCGTGGAACGTCCTGTTGCAACCGTTACCGCGATTTCATGAAGGACGCGCAAACAAGAATCCGCGTACAGGCAGGGTCGCTGAATGACGCTCGGCATACGAAGGCTAGATACACCACTCACCTCAGACGCTGCACGTTCCGATTATCGGCAGATGTTGATGCGTCCGTGGAAACCACTCTAACAATTCAATTCGGAACTCGGTTATCTCCGTCGCCGCTACGTGTGATTTACACAAGTATCTGAACGTCAACTGTGGGGAACAGCTATACCTCTTGACCGACGCTGGCCGTTTATTGATGGGGTCGTTGCGTCTCCGATGACGGCCAATTGATTGCGGTCGGCACCGCCAACTAGAGCAGCCGACGGCACTCTGTATTTCCACAGCAGAGCTGAATCGCCCTTGCTCCTCAAGTCATGACTGGAGGTTCTTGGATAAGGTTTGGCTGCGAGCTGGTCTCGTGGCCGCCGGAACCCTCTATAATTCGGCTGGCAGTCGTAATCCTCGCCACTTCCTCTCTTGGACCGGCAGGCTCCACCCGTTTTTGGATCACAGTCTTCCGCGCTTCGCTGATCTGCCGGCTCACTCAACACTTGCCGACGTCAGGGTTCTCTGCTCGGGCCACTCTTTTCTTGAACGGAGTCGTTTGCGCCAGAGCACTCAGGGCACAGTACTAGCGCACAAGTGCCCTTAGATATTTGCTCCCTGTTTGGAAGTTCGTGATGTCGAAGTTCGTCTTGCCGTCCAGAGCCAAATCAGCAAGGATACGCCCCAGGACAGGCACGAACTTGCCGGCCCAACCCGTTGCATACAGCACCACACTATTGCATCCCGGCACGTCCGGCGGGGCAAAGTCGATCAGCAGCTCCTTGTTCGGAATTTTGCTCAGCGCGACCAGGCACGTCGATGTAAATTCCGGCACCGGTGCGAGTCCCGTCATGTGGTCCCGCACCCAATCCGCCGTATAGGTCAGTTCCTGCGGGTTAGGGACAAAGGTTCTCTCCTCCGGACTGCGGAGCGGCTTGACTACGAAGTCCGACGCCACTCGCATATACCCGGGATAGTCCCAACCCACCTCCGGAAAGCCGTAAAACTCGTTCCCGTTTGCCCCCGTCGGGTTCTGAAACACGAACCACGTCGGGTACTTCACTGTCGGGTCCAGAATCTTGTAGAACGCACTCGCCATGTTCCAGTACGTTGCGTCGACATGAAAATTCAACAGGTGAAATACACTGTTCGCGAACGGGCCCGGCGTCAGCACAAGTTTGCTTGCGTAAAACGTTCCCTCCGGCGTTGTCACCTCGAATCCTTCGCGAATCCGCACAATCCGGGTTACCGGCGATTCCTGCATGAGCAACACATAGGCCGACTCCCGATTGGTCCGCAGCAGCGTCTCAATGGTTGCTTTCAGGTCGATGCTCGCCCCCTGAGCCTGAAACAGACCCGTGTAGTTTGCCGGTAGGTTCCTAAAGAGATAATCCGTCTCCAGCCCTTGGCGATCCACCTTCTGGTACGGTACCGCTTCGTCTTCCAGCGCCTGTTCCGCCTCTGCAATGTTCCCCTCCGACGTATGCACAGCCGGGTCGCCGAACCACAACGTCCCCGCCGTATCGCGCAGCGGCACATCCGTCAGCCCCTGCAGCTCGTCCCAGAACGGCAACGACTGCTTCACCAGCTTCACCATGTACGGTTCCGGATAAGGAATGCGAAACTGCCGTGAACCCCCCGCCGAGCTTCCCTGCTGATTCACAAAGGTGAACTGCTCCAAGACCAGCGTTCGCGCCTTACGCTTGCTCAGGTGGTAACCCGCGGAAAGCCCGATCGGCCCACCGCCAATCACGATCACATCAAAGTTCTTAGTAGCAATCACAACCGTCTCCCCGGGTCCTTTTCTGGAGTCCGCAACGGGCTTGCATCTAGTCCGATGGCTTGCACACCAAGTGGTAGTTGGTCGCATACCGCATCGGCCGCACGCCAAAGTAACGCTCCAGCACCGCTTCTGCAGTGCAAAAAGCTCCTTCTACCCATGCCTGGTCGAATGAGTAGCAAGACCCCACGATATACGTCTTCATCTGCGAACCGACCAAGATTTGCGCGTACGGCGCGCTCACTTTGTCCATCGCCTGGCAGATGTTGTAGTGCGAAGACCAACCGTGGTAGCCACCGCCATACGGATCCTGTCCCCAATCCTGAAGATACACACCCAGCGGCGTGGGAATATCCGTCACCTGCATCCCATGCACTTCTGCCAGCTGTTTCAGCAGCAACTGAGCAAAGGGTCCGGTCGGGTTCATGGACTTCGGTCCGGTCAGCGGCTGCTCCATAGACGAAGGCACCTCCGGATAGTCCCCCGTCAGCTCGAGCTCGCGCCAGAAGCTCGTATAATTCATATCGTCGTAGCTTGCCAGCAGCACGTAGGGGCCGCCCGTCTCGCCCGGCCCATTCGGCACATTGTTAGCGAAGTAATACATCATGCGCGAAGGTAGATCGGTGATCGTCGCGCCACCTATCCATTGAGTCACCGCCGGAGGCGTACCGACATTCGGCCAGACAAGGTGCGGCGCATGCGGAGCCTTGGTCCACCAAGCCGAGTCGAAGACTAGCACCGCCTTGATCGCCGGTTGACCGATCGAAGACTCCAGCCAGTACTTCACGTCCGACTGATTAAGCATGTAGCTCGCTGGTGAACCCGCCGCAATCATCTCCAGTCCACGCCGCGGCATCGCCAGAAACAGAACGTCGGCTGTCACCGTCTGACTTGCCCCGTCCCCGTCCACAAACGTGCAAACTGTTTGTCTTCCGTCCGTAGTGTCAACTAGCGATGTACACTGCTGCCCAAACTCGATTGTCACGCCCTTGGCTTCAATGGCGCTCGCCATTGCGTTGAACAGCTGGCTGTATCCCCCATCCAGTCGCATGTAGCTCGTCCCGGAGCTGTAATCGTTGTTCGCCTGCATCGCATCGGCAGAGTTCCAATTGATGACATTGGACGTGTATCCCGTACCATCTGCGGAGTAGTCGAAGCCCTCATCGCCAAGCTGGTCATACAACAAGTTCCAGTACCCGATATCCCGGATCGGCGTCCCTGCCGGAAAGGCGGTCGTCCCCTGGTTGGCCGGCACCATCCCACTGGCGAAATAATCGCACCATGATTTCCTGTATTCGTTGCGCTCCTGCAGTCCCGGCGCAAAATTCGTCGCAATCTGCCCCAGAATCGAATCCGCCGTAATGTTCGTGGCCGCAGACATTGCCCGGATGAATTCGTTAAACTGTGTGTTGAACCCATTTGGTAGGTTGGCTACGTCCACCACCGAGAGATCGTTTTCATAATACGTGCGCCCGCGCAGGTAATACATGCGGTTGCTCGACTGACCAAACGTCGTCACCAGGCCTTGTAGACCCAGATCCAGAATCATGCTCTGCACCAGCACGTGCCCTTGATTGACGTCGTTCTTCGAGAGATGCGGCCAATTTGAATCAACCGCGAACCGCATCCCACCTAGTTCCACATACAATTTCTGATCCAACCACTCCGGAAATTCGAAAGTGTAAATTCGCCCACCAACCCGCGTACTCCACTCATAGATCGTCAGCGAGTCGCCCTCCTGCAGCGTATCGGTGGTCAACAAACGATATGCGGTGTACAACCCGGACGCACCGGCTCCGATGATGACGTAGTTCGGCATATATTGGCCTCCCCCTTGGGACTACTCTGCTTCAACATAGAGACGTCTACGATGTGACTATTTGTCCTAGGCGGTTAAACACCATAGTAAGCGCAGCCGGATATTGGATGAAACACACCGGAGGCACGTCAACCGCTTCCTGAGAGCGACGTGGACCGAATGCGGGCCGCTCTGTCCCGATAGGGTCTTGGAACATCAAATCTGGACGTCACACAATACCGGGGAAGACGCTCCTGCTACGCATTTCTGTCACACTGTTCCCGTAGCATTACGGTATACCCTGCTGCTACATCACCGACTGCGTCAAGAAGATGGCTAACTCCTGGGTGAGATGTTCCATCAGGTCGTGAACCCCTTGTGGCCATGAAACTGAATTGCCGTATTGCGCGAAGAACTCTAGGTCCTCACTCGTCCACGCACGAAATTCAGCCGCGGTTTCCGAACTCGCGTGCTGACGATTTGTAGAACGTGCTCCCTCACCTCGTCTCAAAGGGGAGATCGAAACCAAGACCGCGAAACCGCGACACTTCCCAAACCACCATCCCCGCGATGTCCTTTCTCGAGCCACAGTAGCCCTGCCTAAAGGAACGCCCCTGACCAGGGGCGTCGGACGTGTGGTGCTCGCCTACATCACCACCGCGAACTTGGGATGGGAGCAACGCAGGTTTGATCATCCTTTATTGGTCATTGAGAAATCGCATCTGAAGGCCCGATCTGTAGCGGCTCGCCGTAGGTTCCTGCCGCAGGAAGCTAAGGGCTTCCAGCTCCTGCTGATCATGGTGTTGAATCTCGGGGCAGATCTCTCCGTTTCTGGCGTCTCGATTGTGTCTCCAAGATCAGGAGAGCAGACCGAGGGCATGCCGAACTCAGTGGGCAATGCATCCCGATCTCCGGCCTCTTCGCTTCGAAAGCCTCGGTATTGACGCATCTACTTGAATATCCACTCAGAGCATTGGAAACTCGCCGTGTCCTACATCAGTGACGTGTTCATCTCCGAACCAGCTGTTGAGAGTTCGAAGTGATCCAGCTGACAACTCCTGTGTGAAGAGCAGGGCCAAGCGAAGCTGAGCGCGAGAGCAACACACATAGAAGAGATTGCGGTTTCGCTCGTAGGTTTCGACCTTATCGGCGGCAATAGCGTTCGTACTCATGGCCTGCTCTAGAAATGAATCGAAGTTGTACTTGTTCCAGCCTCTACCGAGGACGACCACGACATTCTCGAATTCGTCTCCCTTGACGCTGTGCTTGGTCGCGAACGGAGTATGGCCTTCTAGAAATGCATTCAGCGCAATGATTTGTGTGTACTGTAGCTCCCTGAAAGATCGGAGACGTGCGATGTGGCCGGGCATTTCTCCGCCCTCGCTGATGACGAGATCTCTGTTCTCTTTCTCTCGCCGATAAACCTTGTCCGGCAGGCGCGGATGTCCGGTCAAAAAGATGTGGTCCAGAACATCGCCCACCGTTCCGCCTTCTCGCAATTCGTTCAGTCGACCCATTGTCGCGGACCACTGCGCTTTGTCCTTATGAGATCGGAATTTCGGAGCTTCGTCACCAAGAACATCGAACATGCGCCCATAACGATGGGCTTTGTACGCTTCCACAGCTGGCTCGATCTTCGATGTGAGAAACGCCACGTGTTCATCAGCAGCCTTGATATAAGCGTCTGTGTAGGGAAAGACTTTGGCTAGTTCTGAATAGCCTTGTTCCGCTGCCAGGCCATTATGTGTGAGAAGAAGCACCTTCGTCTTCTCGGCCGAGAAATCCCAACCACGTGCTGTCAGATGTTCCGTGCAGAGGTTAAGAAACCGGTGGGCCTCGTCGGCGGGAAGGTCCCCTTTCCAATGTCCTCCCCCAGCACCCGTCCTCCTTGCCCCGCCGCTCCATGCATTGGTATGGAAAACATCTGCGGAGCCGATCATTTCAGGGTCGTGCACCGCTTGTGGGAGGCTTGGTCTCATCTTGTTCAAAACCTCAACCACTGAAACGGAGGACCGAAAGTTTGCTCTCTTCCCTATTTCATGCAATCCTTCGGCCGTGACGTGGCCACATGTCTTATCGTAGATTCTTTGCCAATGGTCCCCGAACAGTCCGACGACGGGTCCACCGTGACGTCCCACCAGATTCGCTGCTATGGCAGTCATCATGCCCACGCTGGTGTCCTGGTACTCATCAATGAAGATGTATGGGTATCGGTTCGCAACGATGCTTTGGAATTTCGGAAACGTAAGAAGCTTCGACGCGAGCACCAGAACATCGTCATGGTCGAGAGACACCGCTTCGTCCAGAACCTTGCGGTACCCTAGGTCGTACTCAATCGCGCGATTCTGAAGCCCACCTGACTCTTCCAGCAGCGTCGGCCACTTGTCTAGGGCAGCTAATTCCTTACGAAGAAGAGGCTGAAAAGGCCTAATGATACTCCAGCAGAATGCGTGAATCGTGCTCACGGCGACGAGAGGATCAGCATCAATTCGTCGTGTAATAACGTCAGTAGCGGCGTTCGTATAGGTGATGCAAGCGATTCGCTGATTCTTTTTCCGCAACCTAGCTCTCTGAGAGGCCAGCAGTTTCCTCAGGGCCTCGATGAGTGAGTAGGTCTTTCCTGCTCCAGCCCCCGCCTCAAGGAGGAAGCTGCTGTCCTGCGCTAAACATTGGGCCACGGCCGCCTCAGCCTCTCTGGCAGCAACGATGGCGGGGTTATCTGGCTCGTTAGGCATTTGCCACACTCTCCGCTACAACGATCGGAAGGACTACTGACGGGGTCGGCTGCGGGTTCGGTAGACGCAGCCACTCCAAACCCTCTCGTATGTAATGCGGGATAGTCCAAGTCCCTGCTGTCAAAGCCTGTTCGAGCGCAAATGCAGATTTCTTTACACCCTTGGCCCTCTCCCAAGCCTCCAGCTCCAAATCCGCCACTGCTGTGTTTGTGGTCTGGAACAAGGCCGGATTGGCCAACATGAACGCGTCTTCGAAACTACGTCCACAGGGTCCAGCTACTGCTTCAGGGAGTTGGTAGGACACTCGACGCTTTCCATTCACTTTCAGCGCGTCCGCAGCGCCCACGAGATATGTTCCGCTCAGGCTCGGCAAACTTGCCTGAAACCACGTCTGCAAACAGCTGTTACTTGTATGCGTGCCCTGGTGCACAGGGCACGCCTCCCGATGGTTCGACGCGTTGGCCTTAACGGTGTCGATATCCGTGATAACGAGCGTGCGCAATTCAAGAAAGTCTAAGAGATCAAAGAAGAGGTGCGCATACGCGCCGCCCACTTCCAGAACGGAGATGTATTGGCTGCCTAGACGCTCGTTTTCAGGTCTCCCTTCGTCCATCATTCTGATGATTCGTGGGATCAGGAGCCGCTCGGTAGTCCCCTCAATCAGAACGGCCTTATCCGCGAAGAACAAATCGCAACGCGTGAGCGTCATGTACTGATGGAGAAACACTTTGTCTGCCTGAGGCTTACCAGACAGCCCCGCGCGCAAATCCTTCACCACAGTGCGGAATTCGCCGGACGCTTGATCTGGGCAGGCCATAAAGTACCTGATTGTCTCGAAGTGGGCCTCGTTCGCTATGTGGGATGAATGTGTCGAAACAACAAACTGGACTGGCCAAACGCTACCCAGCTCATTGCTGAACTGTTCAGCGATGTCTCTCAGCTTCCGAATGAATACTTCTTGCATTTGGGGATGCAGATGTACTTCCGGCTCTTCGATGAAGATCAGGTGCACAGCCGGTTTCACTTCCAGTGCTGCGAACACCTTGAAGAACTCTCGAAGCTGTAGAAGAATCAGAATGATGTTCCGTGCGCCCAGACCGTTATAGGCCTCAGGCAAAGTCACACCATGTGAGCCGGTGTAGCGAACCTTGGTGTGATTGGTGAGCAGACGGGAAACATCTAACGTTGTTTCAGTCTTGAGCTGGGGATCAGTCAGACCGGGATATCCAAACAGCGCTAGGGCAGGTAGCAGCTTGTCAAGCTCCTCGTTGAAATTGACGCCGATCTTCTCTTGTATGTCCCTGACGGCAGACTCAAGCTCCTGCGCTATGGTGTGACCGGTCTGATCTTCATTGTTAGCCTTTGCGGTGGAGAAGAGGTTTTCCAAAACACGGCCAATCACCACCCGTTCCTTCTGGCTTACGTCGTCCAAGCCACGCTGCGCACTGATGAAGTTGTTTGCAAGCAACTGCCTTAGCAGTGCCGGCGCGACCTCGCGTTCGTTCGTTGGATCATTCGGATCAACTGCCGAAAAATGGCCTTGGTACAAGGACGGTATCCGTTCACGCAAGGTCCTGTAGAATTCCCGCTTGTGTTGTTCGTCCGTCTCGGTGAATCCAGCAAACAGGGCCGGTATGCTGCCACTGCCAATGCTGTACCTCATGACCACCAAAGCCTCTGCACAATTGGGGTCCAAATCGACTACGAAATCACCGAGGGTTCCCAGCTCTTCCCCGACGCCATACCGAAAACGTAGGCGTACCTCGATGCTTGGAAGTGCGGCCCGCACCTCGTTGGCTTCCTCTCCGGCGTGATGCTTGAGAAATGCATTCCAGAAACAGATGTGAGAAGCACAAGCAAAATCTTCAAGTCGGAAGCTCGGATTGTTTTCGCGTAAGACCCGAGCCACCACTTCGGTCAGAGAGGTCTTACCACTGTTGTTCCGCCCCACAATGACCGTCGTCTTGTCCTCAAGGAGCAAAGCTGCATCTTGCAGCAACCTAAAATTCTTGACTTCAATACCACTCAGCTGCATCAAGGCCCCGTTTACAACATGCGGTGACAACCGTTAGGAAGGTGCTTAGGTCTCCAACTATATTGCATTTACGTATTGCGGTAGTTGCGCATTTCTTCACAGAAAAGCTGCAACACGACAAGACGTTACCTTCCGCTTCCGTCGAGCAATGCACTGTCTAGGACCGTTCGCCCGCTCTACCATCAGTTCACGGAGTCATTCATTCCTGACAATACCCGTGGTGATAAGCCGCTCGCGATGCGGATAATTCGCGGGTATTCCGGGCGCGGTCGGCACTTGCCTCGATACAAGCGGTCGAGCGAGCCGCTGATTAAGGGTTAGCACTTGCTCCAGCAAATCATGCCGGGACGTAAAGCCGTAGGCTTCCACAACGGCCCTGTCGAGCTCCTCGTGCGCTGTCTTCAGGGGGTTTCGGCCCGGCAGCTCCAGAGTGTGATACAGCCCTCTGAGCCCGCCATCGATCTCGGACGTCGCTCGGATTCTGTGAATCACCCTACTAAGATTGGCAATCGTGTTGATCTGGGCGACCTTCGGCCTCTGCGGCCAAGGAAATGTATCAAAGACTGACTCGGCGGAGTAGTTATAGTCCTCTTCGTGCTTGAGACGCGCCGCTTTCGCCTGATACCAGAGCAGGTGAGGCCTGCTCTGCAAAACACCAAATGAATAATCGTCATCGAAGGCGAAGACTTGCAGCTTGTCCCCGGGCAAGGTGTCGGAGGACACGAAGGAGAACATAAATGGCCATCGTTGCGTGCGTGAGCCGGTGATATACCTTCCGCGAAGCCGGCTGATCGCGAGCTTCATGTCGGCGCGATGACGCCAGTGCATCCACCACTTTTCAAGATGCTGACCACGCGCGCTCTCGGATTCATGTTCCTTGTTCGCCTTATTTTGCACATCGGGAAGCACGCGCAACCGGATGCGTTCGAAGGCTTCCTTATACTTCGCGGCTTCTACGATGGATTTTTCTCCAAAGCCGATTACATAGCGTTGCGCGCACCCGGCGCCGCTGGTCAGTTCTCGGCCGATCATGTAGGGAAATATCACATCGGCCGAGAGGCGATCTTTGGCAACCAGCTCGTCACGTTCCGCGGGGGTTAACACGAAGGCCTCATGTCCTGGTGTAATGCCCTGAAACACACACTGCGGACGGGTATTGGATGGCAGTACCACGGCGGATGAGACATCCGTCTTATCGGAAAGGGATGAGTTAATCCTGGTCGTCTCGCGGAAGGTCAGATCTGAGCCGCGCGAGGCCTGCCGTGCATTGTCGGATTTAGCAACGAACCACAGACGCTTCATTTTGGGCACGAGCTTGGCGTCATGCGTCTTTGCCCAATTGGCAATGGACACGTGGACATTGGCTTCGCCGGACCATGGCTGATTCTCAACCGCCTCGACGATGGTTGAGTCGCTCACAATGTAGTCAAGGCCGCCCACACGAGAAGCATTGTTACGGATGTTCTGCGTGCCCACCAGACCCGCACGTCCGGTTACGGGATCGTCCACCGTGCAGTCACTCAACTCTTCATCAGCCCTGCGGAACCAGTAGACGCAATAATCAGCCATCCCCGGAACGTCCGGGTATGCGCGCCTAACCGCGTTTACGTATTCGACGCCGCGCTCGGGCTTAAGCCGCTTTGACCCTAAGAATGGCGGATTACCAATGATGACATCGACCTTGGGCCAGGGCGTGCGAACTATCAATCAGCGCGTCGCGCGTCACGAAGTTGCCGTCCAGATTATCGAGCGGCAGGGCGGCCTCGGAAATGCTCAGCTCGTCAATCGCCAGTTTGTGCGCGAGCATCATCGTGACCTTGGCGATGTCGACGGCGAACGGATTGATGTCCATGCCGAAAAAGTTCCGAGCGCCGACAAGCCGAACGGCCGCTGGGCGGGGTTGACGCTCCTATATTCGTCCCCCATCTTTTGATAAATGTGCGCTTCCAGCCGCTTCAGCTCACGGTACGCGATATAGAGGAAGTTGCCGCTACCGCAAGCCGGATCGAGCACGGTGAACCGTTCGATGCGGTTAAGCAGGACTTGCAGGCCTTTGAGCGTGTCGGCACTGTCAATCACCTGCCGCCAAGGCTCGACAATTGACGGGCCTACGATCTTCATGATGTCCACCGGGCTCGTAAAGTGCGCGCCGTAGGCGTGGCGTTCTTCATTGTCCGAGGAATGCTCGAACAACGTGCCAAATATCTCCGGCCGGACCTTGGACCAGTTGGACTCCGCTGCCTTGCGCAACGAGTTCAACTCTTCCAATGTCAGCTCCAGCCTTGCGGGCTCGGCGAACAGGCCGCCATTGAAATAGGACACACCCTTGAAACGGCCGCCGTGAACGCCTCCGGGAGTGTTCATGGCTGAAAATAGACCGCCGATCAAGTCGTATGTGTCCATGCCGGTCTTGCAATCGTCTAAAAGACGCGTAAAGAAATACTTCTCCAGAAGGCCGATATCTTCGGAGAACAGCGCCATGAGCGCCTGGAGTATGAACTTCTGCGCAAAGGGGCGCGGGATATCGCGCTTGACCAGTGAGTTGAAACAACTCGCAAGCTGGTCGGCCGCCTGTCTCGTCACCGTCTCCTGATGGTTACGGAATAAGGGCTTCTCTGTACCAGGAAAGAGGAATGCGAGAGGTCCGTAATGCTCCGGCAGTTCGGCGAGCCCGATCGTATCTACTGGGCTATCCATCTGCGTTTCAAAGTCGAAAATCCAGAACTCATCAAAATTGCACAGCACCGCATAGCGCGGACGGCCAGGAACGATCCGGGCCCAATAATCAAACGCCTGCCGGTAGAACTTCGAGAGGTCCGCACCGCGCTTCTTCATCTCGATGACGACGATGGGCCTCCAGACAAGGTCCGCGAATGAAGTCCCGCCGCTGTCCTTCTTGAGGCGCAATTCGCAGGTAGCACCTGCCTCCCTTAAGCCTGGCCAACCGAAACCTTGAAACAGACGATCGAGGTAGATCTGCGCTTCGCCCTTCTCATCGCCGGTGATATGCGACTTCACCCAAAGGACGAACTCTCGAATACGGCTTGCCCGATCCTGATTCACGGTGAGAGTCCTGCCCTCCTGCGTCAACGCTGCCTCCTGCGGTTGAGAACCATCGTTGATTGTCGCATCCGATCTTGGAAAGCGGAGCGTGCTTTGTAGGCGCCGTCGCCCAGCGCTCGCGGCTTCCTCCAAGGACAGCAGACCATTCCGCTTCGCCTCCGTGACCATCTTGCATGGTTCCGCCGCGAGTGCGGCGACGTGACGGATCCAAAACCACATGCCGAAGCCGGAGCTGCGCTGGCGTGGGCGAATCCGGCGCGGCCGCGGCGATCACACCACTCCGAACCTCGATTTCGGTTAAGCGCGCACCGGAACACTTTACCCCTGACAAACGCTGGCCTTCTCGTGCCTACCGGCAAACCTGTC
>CAXTGN010000011.1:0-26349 GCA_964243455.1 uncultured Acidobacteriaceae bacterium | reverse complement strand
CCCGCCCACCCGCTTGGCCTTTTCGTAGTCGCCCTGCATCAGGAGCTGGCTCATCTCCCCCGCCAGGCACCCCGAAAACCCGATTAGCCCTTCAGCGTGCTCCGCCAGGAACTTCTTGCTGACACGCGGCTTGCGGTAGAAACCATGAAGTGCCGCTTCAGAGGTCAACCGCACCAGGTTCTTGTACCCAGCCTCGTTTTCTGCCAGGACCAGGAAGTGGTTGTACTTCGATTCCGGATCCGGCTTGCCCCGATGATCATCTTCCTTGCAGATATACAGCTCGCACCCCAGGATCGGCTTCAAATCCTGCTTCTTCATCGCGTCGAAAAAGTGCACCGCCCCGAAAATGTTGCCGTGATCGGTCATTGCCGCCGATCCCTGCCCGATCTTCTTCAGGTGCTTGGCCAGCTTGTCGACGTCACAGGCGCCGTCCAGCAGGGAGTAATCGGTGTGCAAATGCAGATGCGTAAACTCAGCGGCCATCTTCCTAGTTTACTGCTTCGATACTGGTGCAACCTGTGCGAAACCCGTTCGCAATCGCATCTCGCCGGGCTCCGCCAACCACTCCGCGCCGAAATGCGTCCCCTTTACACATGATCAACGTGCAAGCGGTCCTGACTCACCTCCAAGAGCTTCGGAAGCTCACCTCCGACGAACCCGGCGCGCGCCGCCATGCGTGGTCGCCCACCTGGCTCTTGGCCCGCAAGTGGTTCGAGGGACAACTGCAACAACTTCCCCAGGTGGAGCACCATCTCGACGCCGCCGGCAATCATTGGGCCACGCTCCCCGGTGAAAGTGAGCGCGCCGTCATCCTCGGCTGCCATCTCGACGCCACACCCACCGGCAGCTGGCTGGACGGTTGCCTCGAGGTGGCCGTCGCGCTCGAAACTCTGAAATCCCTCGCCGCCCGCTTCAACGGCCGTCCCCCTTGCACCCTCCGCATCGTCGACTGGGCCGATGGCGAAGGCGCGCGCTTCGGCCAAAAGCTCCTCGGCTCCTCCTCCTTCTCCGGCCATGGCAACATCACCGCCGACCGCGCGAAGACGGACGCCGACGGCGTCACCCTCGAAGACGCCCTCCGCTCCTGCGGTGTAGATATCGACCGCATGGCCGAAGCCGCCACCGAGCAGAAAAATGCCGCCGCCTACCTCGAACTGCACATCGGGGAAGGCCCCGAGCTCGAACACGCCCACTCCCCCCTAGGCGTCGTCACCGGCACCCGCGGTCTCGAGCGCTGGACCATCACCTTTGCAAAGAACGACGGCAAAGGCGACCCCTCCGAGGCCTGCGCCCGCCTCGTCCTCGAGTTCCGCGAGATCGCCGAAAAGAACCCCGGAAGCGATGACACCATGAGCGGCATGACCGCCGCTTCGCACTCCCCCAGCCCCACGCACGGCAGCTTCGAGACCACCATCGAGCTCCAGCACCTCGACCCCGCCGTACTCGCCACCATGCTCGGCGAGGTTCGCGAAAAGAGCGAACAGGTCGCAGCCGAAGACCGCTGCCGGGTCACCTGGTTCCCCGTCTCCTCCATCGCTCCCGTTGCCTTCAACCCGCGCCTCATCGCTCTCTGCGACGAAGCCATCCGCGAGCTCACCGGCACCTCCACGTCCCTACCCTCGGGCCTCCTCCACGACGCTGCCGAGGTCGCCCGCACCGGCATCCCGACCGGCATGATGTACGTTCAAGCCGTCGAAGACCAATCTGCCGACGGCAACCGCGTCCACCTCCTTCAGGCCGCTGAGGCCTTCGGGCGCTGGGCCGAAGCCACCGCGCATCTCGTCGCCGGCGACCCCGTGGACCTCTGGGCGCAGGAACATCGCGTGCCCCACAGCTGAAACACTCGCTCGGGGCACGAAACTGTATCATCGGTCCGGGTGCGGGTAGTGTCGAAACGAAAGTTCCCTGGGCCACTCTCACGCTTCACCGTGCTGCTGGCTCTTCTCGCAATCCTCAGCCTGCTCGACGCCGCGTTCAACTCGCTCCGCGACGGTCGACCCGTCCTCGGAGATCTTTGGATTCCCTTCCCCGGCTTCGACTTCTACGACTACACGCCGCGCTTCCCTCTCCTCCACCAGCGCCTCTTCTTCACCGCACAGGGCTCGTTTCCCTGGATCTATCCTGCGCCTGCCATCTTCGTTCTTTACCCCTTCTACCTGATCTCCAGCCCAACCCGATGGCACCTTGGCTATGCTTTGTTCGCCCTGCTCGCCTTCGTGCTGAATGCAGGTGCCGCGTACAAGCTGGGCAGGGCGCTTCGCCAGCGCGGCTTCTCCTTGCGGCAGGTCACCTCGCTCTTGGGTAGTGTGGCGATCCTCGGCTGGCCCGTTTACTTCGCCCTGCAGCGCGGCAATATCGAGATCCTTCTCTGGGTAGGGATCGCGGCAGCTGTGTACCTCATCGCCACACAGCGGTACGCCACGGGTGCGCTGCTTCTGGGGGCAGTGGGCTCGGTGAAAACATACCCTCTGCTGTTCATAGGTCTGCTGCTTCTGAAGAAACGCTTTCGGGAAAGCTGTTTGACAATCATGGCAGCTCTGGTCACAACGCTGCTGGCATTGCGCTTTCTCGAGCCCGACACGCGCGATGCCTGGTACCAGATCAGGACGGGGGTAGCGGAGTGGACGCGTATCACCACGGGGGAATACTTCGCTTCGGGCATCGGGCCAGACCATTCCTTGCTCGGCTTGCTGAGGCAGTGCACCTTCGGCGCCATCCTGCACTCGACCCATGCTCTGCCCATCTATCTTGCGGTCGTAGGCACGTTAACCGCCTCCGTCTTCCTGGTACGGATGCAGCGGCTGCCTACTCTGAACCAGACACTCTTTCTTGCCTGTGCCGCGATCTTGCTCCCGCCAACCTCATACGACTACACCCTGCTTCTCCTGTTCATTCCCTGTGGCTGGATGGTCCTTGTCTGCGCGGAGCGAGCACATGCAGGCCAGAGCACCGATGCCCTGACCACATCGTTTCTGCTCTTCGCCGTAGCGCTGGCGCCCCTGACCTTCCTGCACACCTGGACCAGCCTCCCCATGCGCTTCGAAGGTCCGGCCCGCTGCGTTGTTCTTCTAGGTTTGATGGTTTACGCGGCGGTCGTCCCGATCACGCCTTCCGGGCACCTGCCATCCGGGAAGGAACCCGTCCCTACACGGTGGCCAGGTTCGTCGAGGCTGGGTCGCCAGAAGTCAGGCGCTTCGCGGGCGCAAGCCGGTGTCCCATCCTGATCATGGGCTTTTCGACGCCATAGTAGCTCAGGGCCGCGACAGCAAAGGTGCAGAGGTATTTCCAGGGTGCCGCGTTCAAGTGCACAAGCCACGGCCAGGTGCACAGGCTCAGGGACCCCAACAGGAAGAAAAGCACGTGCCACAGGTAAAGGCTGTAGGAGATCCGCCCTACAAACCGGATCGGTCGCCATTCCAGTACTCGCGTAGTCGGGCTCGCGGGGTGCATGGTGGTCGCGACGATCCAGCCAGTGAAACAGAACGATAGCGTTTCACCGTTGGCGAATACCAGCTCATACAGATTCGGCATGCGCATGCCATAGGTGTAAAACTCGTGTCCATAAAGCAACACGCCGGTCGTTAGGAACGCGACCCAGGGCCGCCAGTAGCGCTCGGTAACCTCCAGAACGCGCCTGGACCGCATCAGCAGCGCCGCCAGCGAAGCGAAAAGAAGCCACTGGATGTTCCAGTATGTTCTGCGGCTCGACACATCCTGCGAATACCAGCCGTGGTGCTGCCCCCAGTGTTGAAGAAACACAATCGCCAGCAAGCCACCGCCCAGCGTCGCCGCGCGCCGCCGCTTCACCACGATGAAAAAAAGCGAAATTAGCAGGTAGAAGTGTTCTTCCACCGCCAGGGTCCAGAAATGCCCCACCAGCAGGCTCTGCGTCACCACATGGGAGGTGTCGGTGAGGTTGTGCCACTGAAAGTTCTCATACAGCAGAAACGCACCCAGCCAGTAATGCCAGGTCACAGGTACGGCCCCCAGCACCATCAGGAGGCCGACAACCGCAAGAAAGACCCATTGCGGGGGCTGAATGCGAAAGAATCGGCGTACGTAGAAGTCTCTCAGGCGAAAGCGCCCTGTCTTCTCTTCTTCCCCCGCAATGCGCCCCGCAATCAGGAAGCCCGAGATCGCGTAAAACAGAGGAACGCCAAACCCGCCGAGAAGCCGGTAATGGGCTCGCTCAGGCCCCGCCAGGCGATCGAAGTTCCAATCGTGCGCCCAAAGCACCCCCAGGATCGCGACACATCGCCATCCATCGAGGCTGGGTAGATAGCTGGTCCGGTCCCGAGTCAACATGTTTCCTGTACGAACGAACCGCACCCCCGGCCTTCGTCCGGTAACGCTACTCCTAATGCGCTTCGCCTGCCTTCACTCTATCCGTTCCTGGCCCATGAGGCGGCGGCTCGAGGGATCGGCCCAGGACCTGTTCCGCACATCCACCTCGCATCCTCCCCGAAACGAGGAGCATCCATGCTCGGAGAGCAAGGAGTTCCATGAATCTAACCGGCAACACCATCCTTATCACCGGCGGCGGCACCGGCATCGGTCGCGGCCTCGCCGAGGCCTTTCACAAAGCCGGCAACCAGGTCATCATCACAGGCCGCCGCCAGTCCGTCCTCAGCGACACCGTCGAGGCCAACCCCGGCATGAAGGCCATGCCCTTCGACATCGACAACCCCGACGACTTCCAACGCTTCGTCGCCGAGATCAAAGCCGAGGTCCCCAATCTCAACGTCCTCATCAACAACGCGGGCATCATGAAGGCCGAGAACTTGAAAGACGGCGTAGACAATCTGTCTACCGCCGAAGCCACAATCTCCACCAACCTCCTGGGCCCAATACGCCTCACCGCCGCCCTGCTGCCCGGCTTGCTCGCCCAACCACAGGCCACGGTCATTACGGTCACCTCCGGCCTCGCGTTCTCACCGATCGCCACCAACCCGACCTACTGCGCCACCAAGGCCGCCATCCACTCCTGGACGCAGTCCCTGCGCTACCAACTGCGCGACACCTCCGTCGAGGTCCTCGAGATCGTCCCGCCCTACGTGCAGACCGAGCTGACCGGCGCCCACCAGGCCACCGATCCCCACGCCATGCCCCTCGCCGACTACCTGACCGAAACCGTGGAGCTCCTCAAGAACCCGCCCCCCAACGGCGAGATCCTCGTCAAGCGCGTCTACCCGCAGCGCTTCTCTGAGCGCGAAGGCAAGTACGACGAGCTCTACGCCCAACGCAACGAGCAGGCCATGCAGCGCGCCGCCAACAGAAATGGCTAACTCAACTTGTCTAACGATTTCACATTCGCGTGCAAGACGCTGGCCAGATTTCCACTGCTGCAGTGGTACCGCGCTCCGTTTCCAGTCATTAACGTTTAGCAGTGTTTAACTTCCGCTAACGGCGTTTTTCGTTACCTATCCATCGCGGCTGGATTCTCTTGTTGTCGACCCACCCCGTTGCGAACCACAAAGGTTTATGCTACATTGTGATTGTTATGGCCGGATCAGGTGCTCTTGGTGAGTTCGAACAGCTCATTCTCCTCGCCGTAATCAGGCTTGGCGAGGAGGCCTATGGTGTGAGCGTCCGACGTGAGATAGAGCTCTACGCGGAGCGACAAGTATCTCCGGGTGCGCTCTACACCACCCTTGAACGGCTGGAGACGAAGGGGAACCTCACCTCACGTGAAGGCGAAGCAAGCCCCGTCCGGGGTGGGCGAGCCAAGACGTTCTATCGGGTCACTATCTTGGGGCGGCAACGGCTCATTGCTTCTCAACGAGCCTTCCAGCGGTTGCTGGCAGGAACAAAAGTTCTCGAGGAACCGCATGGGTAAAACTGGCTTGGCAGAATGGATGCTGACTCGCAGGTTCGGCGACCAGCGAGCGAACGAGATCTACGGTGATTTGCTGGAGCAGTACAAGCCAGGGCGGGTCAGCTGGGAGATGTTTCGGCTGGCTCTAGGCATCCGCAGTCCCGAACTGGCAGGTCTTCTCTTCGTGTCGTTCGCGATGACGCTCATACAGCATGCCCTCTTCTCTGCGTGGCCGCTTCGCTTCATGAATTACCTTCAGGACGCTTACGTAGGCTGGGCATGGAGCATGTGCTCTTGGCTGGGCTTGATAGCACTTAGTCTTGGCTCGTAACAGCGAGCTCGGCGCTACGCCTGGGCATGGCCCACATGCTCACTCGTTGTAGCCTCGCCTTTTCGGTCGCCCTGTCCCTTCTGAGCGGCTTTATGTTGCAGCCGTCACTGCGGCGCGTCTCCCCGGTTCTTGTTGCAGCGTTTCTCGTGTGGCGTCTCCGCGTTTCAGGATTGGCGGCTACCTTAAGCTGTCTGGTTGCGACAGGGTTCACTGTCTGTAGTCTTTGGGAGCTATTTTCGACGGTGCGGACCGGAGAGATACATGGGTGCGTGGTGAACATGCATTCACGTTTTCAACCCACATCGTTCAGCTTTTACTCGGCCTGCAGCACATGGGCGATACACGGATGGCTCATCCTGTTTGTCGGTGCGCTCCTTACTTTCGGGGTGGTTTCTTTCCTGCCCTACGGTTCACCTTGGAAAGCCTCACAGGCACCAGCGACTGAGCTGTAGCGTCGCTGCGGCAAAGTAAAGAGCCTGGTAATCAGGTTCACAGTCACAGCACTGCGTGCCCTCTCAATTGGTTCTGTGAAGTCGCATTGTCGTCATCGACCCCCACCTGCCCCGGCACCACGCCGAACTACGTTCACCGCTCGAATTGCCTTCTGACCGACAAGCACGTAGGGTGTAGCGGGTGGCGCCTCTCCCATTTTCGCGACTCTTTGGCACCTCTGGCCGCCGCGCGGTCGAAACCGTCGCGCCTCGCCGCACCTTCGAAGATGTCATTCTGTCCCCGGCGACCCGCCGCGCTCTTGAAACGGCGCTGGCCCAGGTGACGCAGCACGATCTCATCTTTAAGGGCTGGGGTCTGGGAGAGAGGCACTCCACCGGCCTCGGTCTCGCCTTCAACTTCGCCGGGCCGCCCGGCACCGGCAAGACCATTTGCGCCGAGGCCATCGCGCAATCGCTCGGCCGCCAGCTTCTTGTTGTCCGCTACGCCGAGCTCGAGTCCATGTGGATGGGCGAAACCTCCAAAAACGTCGCCGCGATCTTCCGTACAGCTCGCGAGGAAGAAGCCGTCCTC
The DNA here is from genome assembly GCA_964243455.1 of uncultured Acidobacteriaceae bacterium. Classification (GTDB taxonomy): domain Bacteria; phylum Acidobacteriota; class Terriglobia; order Terriglobales; family Acidobacteriaceae; genus Granulicella. The sequence continues at coordinate 19,180 of CAXTGN010000011.1, read as the reverse complement.
TTCTTCGACGAAGCCGACGCCATCGCTGCACGCCGCTCGACCTCCGTCGATAGCGGTGCGCAGCGCGAGTCCAACAGCGTGGTCAATGTGCTCCTTCAGGAGTTGGACAGGTACACCGGGGTTGTGATCTTCGCCACCAACCTCGCCGCAAACTTCGACCCGGCCTTCGAGCGGCGTATCCGAACGCACGTCCTCTTCGAGCTGCCAGGCGAGACGGAACGCGTCCGCATCTGGAAGGTGCAGTTGCACCCGTCCCGGACGCCGCTGGCCCCCGACGTCGACTTCAGCACCCTCGCACAGCAATACGAAGTCAGCGGCGGAGACATTCAAAACGCTGTCCTGAAAGCAGCCCTGGCCGCAGCAGCCGAGCCGATCCCCGACCTCGCCAAGAAGATCCATCAACACCACTTCCATGCAGGGATCGAACAAGTCATGGCGAGCAAGCGGGTGATGCAACAGTCGATCTTTGCCGAAGCACCAGTCGCCGTGCCCGAGCCCGAGGTCATCACACCAGCAACCGCCTTGCAAACCACGCAACTGCTGACCTACGGCCTGCCCGGAGCGGCGCTGCTGTTTGCGCTGATCGCACTTGCAGTAGCGCTGCTCAAGTAGCTGCATCAGTAGCCGTCATCCTGAGCGCAGCGAAGGATCTTTGTATCTTGCTCATCACGGCGCTACATCTGAAGGAAGACGGCTATAAACACAGGTCGCAATCACCGCCGCCCCTCGCCGCAAGGCAAGCCTTCGTAGCAGGGCCGGGCGCGTGCATTAGGTCAACGCCCCAGCAAACCTTCCGCCCGGTACACCACCCAGCGCACACACCACGTGATCCGGTGCTGCGTCACCGCCACGGCGTGCAGAACAGGCTCAGCCCGCATTCCAAACACCCGCAACACCGCCGTCCCCAGCGCCTCCTCCGCATAAGCACCCACCTCTTCAAGCCGTGTGCGCCCGGGTGTCGGTGCCGCGTGCACTCTCCACGACAGACCCGTCTTCTCCAGCAGCACCGCCGCTCGCGGCAGGTGTTCCGCTGTGCTGATCACCTCGATGCTGTGCCAGCCATGCGCCTTCAGCAGACGCGACGTATTCGCCACATTCTGAACCGTGGTCTTGGATTCCCGTTCCTCAAAGAGAGCTGCCGCTGGAACACCCTGCGTTTCTGCATAGGCCGCCATCACATCGGCCTCTGTGAAACGGTTGGCCGCCGATCCGCCGCTGAAGACGATGCGCGGCGCCTTCCCCGCGCGATACTCCCGTACCCCCTCGTCTACCCGCCACCCCTGCATCTGGGTCAAATGCCCGTGCAGACTCGCCGGCGTCCCCAAGACAACCAGGGCGTCCACCGGCCCGGTTCCTTCATTGCCTCTGGGCACCGTGAGGTAAAGGCCGGTCACAACGACGGCTCCCATGCACAGAAGTGAGCCGGCACCTAAATCCCAGCGCCTGCGGGCTGAGACGCGCTCGACCACCTGGACGGATTCCATCACCATCATCGGCATGAACTCCCCACCAATTGCCGGGCCAGCCGGACATACAATTCCACCGCGTCCAGAAGCTCCGCCTTCGCGATTCGTTCGTGCGGCGTATGCGCCGTGTGAATACTTCCGGGCCCTAGAAGAAATGGCTCGCCCCAGTTCGTCAGGCTCGGGATGTCGGTCGTAAACTTCGCCACCATCGTCTCAAATCCATCCAGCGGCCGCATTTGCACAAACGGCAGTTCCAGCGAGAACTCCACCTCACACCGCCCCGCAGCCGCATCGACGATCGCGGACCGGATACCCTCGGCCGGCCCAACCAATCGCACCAGCAGGTGCGCCTCGGCGGCATCTGCAATCACATTGGGCGCTCGGCCGCCGGAGATCAATCCCACATTCAGGGTCGTATCGCCGATCCCCTCCACCACAGGCAGGTCCAGCGCCTGGATGTCTCGCAATGCCTCCAGCAGCTTATCGATCGCCGACTCGCCTAGCTCCGGATACGCCGAGTGCGCCATTCTCCCATGGGCCCGCAACTCAACACGTAACGCCCCTTTGGATGCCACCGCCAGCCGGTTGTCCGTGGGCTCCCCGTTAATCAGATACCGAGATCCTCTCGGCTGCGCGTTTGCGGCAGCCGCACCGGCCGAGTCCCGCTCTTCCCCTACCAGGAACAGCAAGCCGACCGGGAGCCCGTCAGCCCGGAGCCGCTCCCCTGCCGCGATCTGCGCCGCAAGGATCCCTTTCGCATCGCACACGCCGCGCCCATACAGAAATTCCCCCTCGTCGCGGGCAGGTCCAAGAAACGGCGGCACGGTATCCATGTGCGTGGACAGCACAATCTCGGCAGGAGTCCCCGGAACTGTGGCATACACGTTAAAGCGATCGCCCGTTCCACCCCCTGGCGTTCTCGCCAGCGCGGGCTGTTCCACCGCCATTCTCTCGACCGTCCATCTCTGTTCCGCCAGAAAGGAATGTAAAAACTCGCCGCATGCGCCTTCGTGATACGTCGTTGAATCGATCGCCACCAGGCGCTTCGTCAGCTCGATAGGGTCTACAGGCATGCCCTTCCAGCATACCGTTTGACCGGGCGCACCTTCGGCTAGAACCCGCCCCGCGGACTCTTGCGTGTTTTATGGTGAAACTCCCTACAATAGGGAACGGAGGGATTGATGGTGAGGGCCTGTCCTTCTTCGTTGTCATCCCCGAAGGGAATCTGCGTTCTACTTGCTGGTCTCCGGCTGGTCAGATCTTCTTGTTATGCCTCTAACGGGGTATCTGCTTTCTGCCCCGTCGGACACGGCTTCAGATCTTATCCGGATCTAAGTTGTCTGTTCTCAATATTTTGCACAACAAAGGGTGGGGGTACCCCCCACCCCTAAGACAGTTACACATGCCCACGTTCCGCTCCCATGTCCAGACGGTCGAAGACCTCCGCGGCCCCGAAGGCCGCCTCGAAGCTCTTCTCAACACCGGCGCCCCCGAGGCCCCCTTCGCCGCCCTGGTAGCCCACCCCCACCCCCTCGGTGGCGGCACCATGCACAACAAAGTCGTCTACCACGCGGCCAAAGCCTTCGCGTCCTTCGGGCTCCCCGTGCTGCGCTTCAACTTCCGCGGCACCGGCCTGAGTGAAGGCGCCCACGACGACGGCCGGGGCGAGGTGGAAGATGTCCGCGCAGCCCTCGACTGGCTGACAGCCCGCTGCCCAGGTCTCCCGCTGCTCTTCGCCGGCTTCAGCTTTGGCTCCAACGTTGGTCTGCGTGCCTGCTGCGGTGATCCGCGCATCGCCGGCCTCGTCGGCATCGGTCTACCGGTCCGCGCCGCCGGGCGCAACTACAGCTACGACTTCCTGAGCGGCTGCGGCTCTGTCCCAAAGCTTTTTCTCTCCGGCGACACCGACGAGTTCTCCCCGCGCGGCACCCTGGAAAGCTACCTCGTCGCCGCCCCCGAGCCGAAGCGCCTCGTCTGGATACCCGGCGCGGACCACTTCTTTGCCGGTACACCGGACTCACCAGCGTCCAAGCTCGACCTCTTCTCCGCCGAACTTCGTGCCTGGCTCGCCGAGACCTTCAATCTGCCGCGCTAAGCAGAACCCTGCGCCATCGACAAGGCAATGTGTCGCCGCCGGAATCAACCCCTTCTCTAGACCGTAGCCGCAACGAACTGCCCCACGGGTGCGGGCTCTTCGGCGCCTGAGCCGTCGTCCAGCAGCTCAAACAGCAGGTCGCAAACCTGGTCCACGTGGCTCCGCTCCAGAAGGAACGACGGCAGGAAACGCAGTACGTTTCCCTGGACGAGGTTCAACAGAAACCCTCGTTCCAACCCCGTCTCCGCGATGGGCCGAGCCGGCTCATTCAGTTCGACCCCGAGCAGCAGCCCGCGCCCTCGAGCCTCGACGGCGCGACTGCTGGTGTCAACGAGGGTCTGGAGCCTTGCCATGAGGTAATGACCGGTATCTTGAACCCTGGGAAGGAGTTCCTCCTCCTCAACAACAGCCAAGAACTCCAGGCCAAGGCGACAGAGGAAGGGACTTCCACCCAGTGTGCTCCCGTGCTTGGCGAGCCCAAAAGAGTGGAACAGATCCTCGTTGACCAGGAGAGCGCTCAGGGGCAGTCCACCACCGAGCGGCTTGCCAAGCAACAGCATGTCTGGTTTTATGCCACTTTGTTCAAAGGCAAACCAGTCACCCGTCCGGCCGAGTCCGCACTGGATCTCGTCGAAGATCAACAGAGCGCCGTGTTCGTCGGCCAGCCGGCGAGCCTCGCGCAGATATTCAGGCGAAAGCACGTGGACGCCACCCTCACCCAGGACCGGCTCAAGCAGAATAGCCGCCGTATGGGGCCCTACCGCCGCTCTGAGCTTGACGACATCGTTGCGCTCTACAAAGGCAACGTGCGGAATTCCCGGACCGAAGTCGATGCGGTATTTGTCCTGCCCTGTCACGGATAACGCACCGTAGCTGCGGCCGTGGTAGGACTGACGCAAAGCCACGATCTCCCTTTTGTCCGGACCGTAGTTCTTTCGGGCATGGGTGTGGGCCAGCTTGAGCGCTCCCTCCACGGCTTCCGTCCCGCCGGTGGAGAAGAACGCCCCCCGCATCCCGGCAAGATCGCATAAGCGCTCGGCCAGTTCTCCGGGATACCGGTTGGAGTACTGCGGGGAAAGATGAACCAGCCGCGCCGCCTGCTCCGTCATTGCCGCCAGCAGGCGCGGATGCGCGTGACCCAACGCGTTTACGCCAAGTCCGGCCATAAGGTCGAGGTATCGATTTCCCGAGCTGTCCCACAGGTACACGCCTTCGCCGCGCTCCATCACTACCGGAAACCGGGCGTACACTGGCACCAGAACCTCAGCATCATGAGCGAGGATGGCGCGTGCTTCGGCGTTCTGCCGAAATGTATCCGTCATTGAAACAGTTCACAGGAGATGTTGAACCGGGTCAAGACTTGTACCGTACATGGATCGGGTCAGCTTCCCCCCAGCAGGTGGGATTGCCTGGCCTCCGCAAAACGGTAGAGGAGTATGAAACGAGGAACCCGTTTCGCGTTTGAGACTTCTGTTGCCTAGTGCGGCAGCAGAGAGTCTTTGGCCCTTGACTTGCTTACTGCTTTGGTAACCTCACCACGTCCGCGGATGAAACGCCTCTTCCAAACACGACTCTTTGCCGTCCTGCTGGCTGTGCTGACCCTCGCCGCCATTGGACTCGCCATCGGCAACTTCGTGCAGGAAAACGGTTACGACGCCCCCACTGACGGTGTTTCGTGGACAGAAGTGCCAGGTGGACTGCGAGCCTACCGTGTGCCGTCCGACACGCCGGCCGACCGTGCCGGGATACGCAAAGGCGACATCCTCACGGCGATCAGTAACACGCCCGTACCAGACATCGCCACCCTGCAGAGAAACCTGCCCGGAGTCTGGCAGCACGCTACCTACACCATTCTCCGTTCGACCGGAGTGCGGGGGCACCCGGCCCAGGTGGAGATCCCTGTCATTCTCGCTCCTGCGGACCGCAGCGACAATCAGGTGCTCCGGCTCATTGCACTGGTCTATCTGGCCATCGGGCTGTACGTCCTGCTCCGGCGCTGGACCGCACCACAGTCCACACACTTCTTCGTTTTCTGCCTGACCTCGTTCCTGCTCTACGGCTTCAAGTACACCGGCCTGCTTGACGGTTTGGACCTCACCATCCTGATCGGCAATGTGTTGGCTATCGCGTTGCAACCGGCGCTCTTTGTCCACTTCGCTCTCAGCTTTTCCGGAGCTCGGCAACGCGCGGGCTTGTGGCGCGCTCTCTATGCGCTGCTCTATCTGCCCGGAGCCGTTCTGGTCTGGCTCCGCTACATGTCGCTCTTCCATTGGGCGCCGACCGCACGGCTGCAGCATCGGCTTGACCAGGTTGACTACAGCTATTTAGCCGCGTTCTATCTGCTCGCGGCAGTCGTCTTCTGGGTTCGCTACCGGACCGCCGTGCAACCGCTGCAGCGTCAGCAGCTCAAATGGCTCTCCCGCGGCACGCTGCTCACAGTGCTTCCTTTCACCCTCTTATGGGTGATCCCCTTCCTTGCCGACCTGAACGTCCCCGGGGTCATCACCAAGGTAGCTGTTCTTTTTCTGCTTCTGCTGCCGTTGACCTTCAGTTGGGCCATCGTCCGTTTCCGCCTGATGGATGTCGACCTGATCTTCAAGCGGGGCGTCTCCTACACCCTTGCCACGGCGGCTCTGGTAGGCATCTACTTCGGCGTCGTTGCCCTGGCGGCCGAGGTCGTTCACAACCGCTGGCAGCATCTCGGCGAATGGGGACTGATCGGCGCGGTCATCGTGACCGGACTTGTCTTTGATCCCTTAAAGCGCGCCATTCAGGGCCGCGTAGATCGCGTGTTCGACCAGAAGCGGTTTGACTACCGTGAAACGCTGATTGAGTTCGGGCGTCGCTTGAATGCACAGACCGACCTCTCGGCTCTGGTGACTTCCGTCGTGGAGCGCCTGAACCAAACACTTCTGGTGACCCGTGTTGCCGTTTTTCTGGCCGACGACGGCTACAGCGTTCGCCAGCCTCGTTTCACCTTGGCTGCTTCGCACGGTCTTTCGGCCAGCCTGAACACCTCCTCGCTTGACTTAGGTTTCCTGAATTTCGGCCGCTTCGATGAAGAAGACCACCTCTTCTTTGAAACACCCGAGAACGTCCTGCGGCTGCCCGAGGCCCAAAAAGCCACAGCTGCGGCGCTTGACCTGAATTACTACGTTCCCTGCCGTGCCGCTCGGCACACCAGTGGCGGCCAAAGCACTATCGCAGTGCTGGGCCTCGGCCGCACAGGACAGGGCGACTTTCTCTCCAGCGAAGATATGGAACTGCTGGAATCGCTCGCCGGCTATATCGGGATCGCGATCCAGAACGCCCAGCTGACCTCTCGTCTTGAGCAGAAGATCCTCGATTTCGAGCGCCTGCGCGACTTCAACGAGAACATTGTCGAATCCATCAACGTCGGCGTCTTCGCACTTGATCTCGACAACTGCCTGGAAAGCTGGAACGCGCAGATGGAGGTGATGCAAGGGATCCCCCGCTCTGAGGTTCTTCGGCGACCCGCTCGCGAGGTCTTCTCTCCCGAGTTCGCCGAGCAACTGGAGCGTCTGGAAGGTCAGCACAGTGTTCACACCCTCTATAAATACCGGCTCGTCCTGCCCAATCGCGAGGCGCGCACCGCCAACATTACGATGGCTCCGTTGCTGAACCGCGAACTGGAGACCGTCGGCCGCATCGTGATAGTCGACGACATCTCCGAGCGCGTCAGCATGGAAGCGCAGCTGACGCAGGCGGACAAGCTCTCCTCGATTGGCCTGCTCGCGGCCGGGGTGGCCCACGAGGTGAATACTCCTCTGGCGGTCATCTCCAGCTACACCCAGATGTTGGGTAAGCAGATCCGCATGGATGAATCCAATCAGGCCCGACTTGGCCCGGTCATCGAAAAGATCACACAACAGACCTTCCGCGCCTCCGAGATTGTGAATGGCCTGTTGAACTTCTCCCGCATGGGCACCGTAGATCTCGCTCAGGTCGATCTGAACCAGATCGCGACCGAGACTGTTCAGTTGCTGGAGCACCAGATGCGTGGTTCAGGTGTAGCCGTTCGTACCGATCTCGCCCCCGGTCTGCCGCTCATCTCCGGCAACCGCGGCAAGCTGCAACAGGTCCTGGTCAATCTGATCCTGAATGCTCGCGATGCACTCTCAGAGTCCCCAAATCCGCAGATCTCCGTGAGCACGCAGCAGAACGGCGCGGAGGTAGAGCTCTGCGTAACGGACAACGGGTCAGGCATGCCGCCTGACGTACTGCGCAAAATCTATGACCCGTTTTTCACCACGAAGCTCCAGCCCAAGGATGGCCAGCGTAAAGGGACCGGCCTGGGCCTTGCCGTGTCCTATGGCATTGTTCAGGAGCACGGCGGTCACATCGATGCAATCAGCCAGGTTGGGCGTGGCACCACCTTCCGCCTCGTCTTTCCATCGGCAGGCGAGTCCGCAATCTCCGCTTCGAACGGACCTTCCCTGAGCGGCATCCAGTCCGAAGGACCTAACCACCGAGGAACCGTAGTACATGCCTGACACCGCTCTCGTTGAAAGCCCCGCCACACCTATGCAGACTCGGTCCTCCGCCCCTGGCTCGCGCATCCTGATCATTGACGACGAAGCGGCCATCCGCGACTCACTCGAAACCCTGCTGACTCTGGAGGGCTTTCACGTCGAGATGGCACCGGATGGCAGTGCCGGGCTCGACCTGGTGACCCGCCATACCTACGACCTTCTGCTGCTTGACCTGGCCCTGCCGGGCGAGACCGGTATCGACCTGTTGCCGCGCATCAAGAGTCTCGCTCCCACCCTGCCGGTCATCATGATTACCGCGTACGGGACCGTCGGCAACGTTGTGGATGCCATCCAGGCAGGTGCATCGAACTTCGTCCAGAAGCCGTGGGACAACGAGAAGCTGCTGGCGGACATTCGCGCGAAGTCCAGCAGCTGAAGCGCGTGCTGAAGCAGCGCTACTCCTTTGAGAACATCGTGGGCAAAAGCGATCCCATGCTGCAGCTTTTTCAGCTCATCGAGCAGGTCGCTCCCAGCCGCTCCACTGTGCTCATCCAGGGCGAAAGCGGCACGGGCAAGGAACTTGTCGCCAAAGCGGTGCATGCCAACTCTCCAAGGCGCGACAGGCCGTTTATCCCTGTCAATACAGGCGCCGTGCCGTCCGAACTGCTTGAGTCCACGCTCTTCGGGCACGAACGCGGTGCTTTCACGTCTGCGGTTTCCGCGAAGAAAGGCCTCTTTGAGGTCGCGGACGGCGGCACGCTCTTCCTCGACGAAATCGGCACCATGACCATCGAGATGCAGGCCAAGGTGCTGCGTGTGCTTCAGGACCGGCGTTTCATGCACGTCGGCGGCACACAGGAGATTCAGGTAGATGTCCGGATCATCGCGGCCACCAACGTCAACCTGCAGCAGGCTGTGAAGGAGGGCCGTTTCCGGGAGGACCTCTTCTATCGCTTGAATGTCATCACGGTGGAACTACCGCCCCTGCGTCAACGCCGCACTGACATTCCCCTGCTGGCCGCTCACTATCTCCAGCGGTACTCGGAGGAGAATGGATTTCCGACACGGGAGCTTGCCCCCGACGCCCTGCGCGTCATGATGGACTATGAGTGGCCAGGAAACGTCCGTGAGCTGGAAAATGCGATGGAGCGAGCGGTGGTGCTCTCGCGAGGCAAGGAGGTCACCTCCGAGCTGTTACCGGCCCAATTACGAGGGCAAAGCTACTCCACCGCGCTGCTGGAAGAAAACAGCCAGGCCTCGTTGTTCGACGTCATGGAAGAGATTGAGCGTCGAATCATCGCCGACCGGCTTGAACGCTGCAACTGGAACCAGACCGAGGCTGCGGAGTACTTCCGCATTCCTCTCTCCACACTGAACCAGAAGATCAAGCGCCTCAGCATTGAGGTTCGGCGGCGTCACCGGGACTAAGCGGATGCCAATCGGACCTAGCGCCCGCTTCGTCCCTTCGCGGCAGCCTTCTTCGCGCTCTTCACGGGCGCACCCTTCTTTGTAGAAGCGGCGCTCTGCCCCTTCGCAGGCTGCTTCTTCGCAGCAACCTTGGCCGGTGAGACTTTGACTGCCACCTTCGCCGGAGCAGTCTTCTTCGCCGGCGCCTTGGTCACGGTTGCGGGGGCTTTCTTCGCGGCGGAAGCGTTCGCTGCCATCTTGACCGGCGCGGTTTTCTTTGCCGGTGAGGCTTTCGCGGGTTGAGAGGGCTTTGCAGCAGGCTTGCCGCCAGTCTTTGCCGGCGCGACGGTTTCCTTCGCGGCGGTCTTTGCCTTGCCCGGCGTTGGAGGAGGTGCGACGGGGGGCTTACTGGCGACCTCTCTTGCTGGGACCTTGGAGGGTACCTTCACCTCAGCGGTTTTTACTGGTGGAGCGACGGCGTTTGCGGGTTCCTGCTTCGCTTCCGTTGCAGGTTTGGCCTCTTCAGGTTCAGGCTTGGCAACCGTCCTGGGCTTTTTTGGAGACGGACCCGGCTTCGAACGCACCGGCTTGTCTTCATCGGCGTCGTTTTCCTCGTCCTCGGCGTCGTCTTCGCCCGCCGCGGGCTCTTTCGCCCGCTTATCCTCGCGATCGTCATCGTCTGCGGTGTCTTCGTCGTCCTCGTCCTCAGCGGCATCGAGTGGCTCGCTGGCTACCTCCTCAGCGACCTTTTTGGCGCGGCTGCGGGTGGACTTTGCCGGACGGCGCCGCACTGTCACCTGTGGCGGCGCTGGCGGGGAGTAGGGTTCCAGGAAACCGCGCGTGGCTTCGGTGGTCTCGAGCTTGCCGTCGATCAACGCGAAGAACAGATCGTCCACCAGCTTGTCGTACTCCGGCAGGTCCGGCGTGATGCGCATCTCCTGCATGAGCGCATACGGGACCTTCTGCCGCATCTGCGGCCAATCCTTGAGGAACGCCTTGATCTTCGCCTGCACCGCGCCGCTGCGTGAGTGGTAGGCGAGGTACAGGATGACCTCAGGGTCAGCATTCATGATAAGGCGCCAGACATCAGAGGGCTGTGCTGCCGCCTTTGAGGTGAGCTGCGCCGCAAGTTCCTTGCCCCGCGCTTCCAGTGTGTCGATCTGCCGAACAAAGCCCTGCCGCGCAAAGATCGATTTGAGAGCCGTCCGGCCTTCCTCACTCATCTTCCCCGTGACGAGTGGGAAGAATATGGCGGACAGATCCGGATGCAGGCCCTGGCCCTCCAACTGCGCCGCGAGTTCGCGGACTTCGTCCATCGCCCCGCGATCGCCGCCGCCAATGAGAAGACCCGGCAGCAAGACCTCGGACCATCCCTCTGCGAGGAGGTGCTCAAGAATGGCCAGGGGATCCTCCTCGTGGAATACCTCCTCGACCTCATACCTGCGGTCGGCATCCGGCAGAGCCTGGATGTGCCCCTCTTCTTTGCTGTTTTCGTAACGACCCTGGGTACGCTCTTCCAGAGACCACCCGAGGCGTTCACCAAGGCGAGCCGCCCGCAGCAACAAAGCAGGTTGCTCAATAAAGCCGTAAGGTGAGATCAGGCGAAGCTCTCGATTCTCGATATCTGCCGTTCCATTCAGGGGATCGAGAAGCAACCCGTAGGAACCCTCATTCAAAGAAACTGCCATCGCGTTTGCAGTGAAGTCACGCCGCCGGAGGTCATCCAGAATGACGGCCGATTGGATCTCCGGCTTGCCTGGCTTTGGATACGTCACGCTCGAGGTCGGGGCAACCTCGGCACGAACACCTCCGCGGAACGTGAGGTAAATGGAACCGAGAACGGCATTCTCGCCCGCAAGCAGAGCACCCTTCGCTTCCAGTTCGGGGACCAGTGCACGGGCGTCGCCCTGGACAGCGAAGTCAAGATCTCGCACAGGGGAGCCTGTCGTAAGGTCACGGACAGCACCGCCGACCAGGAACACCGGCATGCCTTGCGCGCGCGCAGCCTCGCGCACAGCTTCCAGGGCGCGCCACTGGGCTGGCGTTAAACGATTCTGCAGAAGGTAGATGTAGTCGGCCATATGACGCTGCGGCCTGTGCCGTGGAAAGGGGAAACGCTTCAGAATCTTGCGTTTACACTTCCTCAGCGACCCAGTCCGACACCCGATTTTACATCAGCCTGCGCTCGAATAGGTCTGATGGTGCACAATATTTGTGGCTCTATCGAATGCTTGCTCCGGAACCGTCGCGTCCGATGTTTGCAGCTTGGGTCCGCTACAATCCGATGGCATGACTCTCGGCGAACTGGCCAAGGCGCTCGGCGCGGATCTTCGTCCTCCTGCCACCGGAAAAGACCCTGCCGGTCAGGCCGTAACCGGGGTCGCCAGCATCTCCTCCGCCACACCATCCGATGTCGCTTTCGTTGCTAATCCGAAGTACGCTGCGGCTGCGCGGAGCACCCGCGCCGCTGCCCTGATCGTTGACCGGGATTTTCCGGATCTCCTCTTGCCCACGCTGAGGGTGAATGATGCCAAATACGCCTTTACCGTGGCGGTGGGAGTCTTTCATCGTGCGCCTCATTACCCGCCAGGGATCCACCCAACGGCCGTGGTCGCGCCCTCCGCCCAAATCGGTGCGGGCGCCCACATCGGCCCCTATGCCGTTGTGGGCGAGAACTGCAGCCTCGGGGCTGACGCGGTTTTGCTCGCCCACGTGGTCCTTTACGGGAATGTGTACGCTGGCGATCGATTCTTCGCGCACGCCCATGCTGTTGTGCGGGAAGGCTGCACTCTGGGCGATGATGTGACCCTGCAAAATGGCGCGATTATCGGGTGCGACGGCTTTGGTTTTGCCCGCAGCCCTGAAGGTCGATGGACCAAAACGCTCCATCCTGGCCCAGCCATCCTTGAAGACGAAGTCGAAATACAAGCCAACGCCTGCATCGATCGCGCTATTGTCGGCGAGACGCGGATTGGCCGGGGCACCAAGGTCGACAATCTCGTCCAGGTCGGCCATGCCTCCACTGTGGGAGAAAACACCCTGCTTTGCGCCCAGGTGGGGCTGGCGGGATCCACCCATGTGGGGCGAAACGTCACTTTGGCTGGTCAGGTTGGCGTGGCGGGCCACCTCACCATCGGAGATGGTGCCATTGCCACGGCGCAGACAGGGATCCCTTCCGACGTCGCGCCTGGAGCTGTGGTCAGCGGATACCCCGCCATGGAGAACCGGGCCTGGCTGCGGATGGTCGCTTCGCTGCAGCGCCTACCTGAGCTCTTGCGCCGTCTCCGAGTGGAGGGATCGCGATGATCAATTTCCGGGTTCAAGGGAGTCGGCTTCGCCGATGCTGCGCGACCTCGTTTTGCCTTACCGCATCGCTGCTGACCGGATGCCACTCGGCTTTCGTGCAGACAACGGTGATCAACCAGTCGGGCAAGCCAGTTCGTCTCTTTGAGGTCGATTACCCGAATGCCAGTTTCGGCTCCGGCGAACTGCAGACAGGAGCGAGTTTCCACTATCGCTTCAAGCTGCTCGGCGACGGACAAGCCAGGCTCACCTGGACCGATGCTGCGGAGCATGAACACACAAGTAAGGGACTCTCCCTGCACGAGGGGCTAGAAGGCTCCATGACCATCCTGATCGGCCCCGACAACGCTACCTGGAGCAGCGACCTGCACGAGGCTCACTGAACGTGGCGGTCGCCTAATCTGCCCCCGGGGCTCGACCCATCTTTGGAGTTCCCCCGCCATCTTGTTCGGCCTTCACTTCCGAAGAACCTGCCTGGCTTGCCCGCTTTCGTTGGTTGGCGCCGTAGACAACGAAGAACGCGGCCCCCGCCAAGATCAATGCCGCAATGAGCCAAATGAAGGTGATCAACTTTGACGCTCCCGGGCATTGGCCCTTCTCGCTGTACGGTTCGATGCGAACACCGGCCTTCCGGTAGACTCAGCCGTGTGAGCCAGGGCGTATTCATCACCTTTGAGGGCCTGGACGGTTCCGGCAAATCCACCCAGATTCGTCTGCTGGCTGCCGCATTAACGCAACGTGGGTTCGCCGTGGTCACGACCCGCAACCCCGGCGGCACGGTTCTCGGCGACCGCATCCGCGCCCTTCTGCTCGACTCGCGGGCCGAAGATGCGTTTGGGGGAATCGCGCCCGAGGCAGAGATGGCTCTCATGTTCGCGGATCGCGCTCAGTCTTTGCACCAGGTGATCCGGCCGGCTGTCGCAGCCGGAGCGATCGTGCTCTGCGACCGCTACACCGATTCTTCGGAGGCTTACCAGGGTGCGGGTCGTGGTCTCGGTCCGGAACGGATCCATGCCATGCACCGGGCCGTGTGCAACAACCAGCAGCCGGATCTCACGATCCTTCTTCTTCCACCCCTCGCCTTGTCCCTGGCTCGTGCTCGTCGACGGAACCAGAGGAATCTGCGCACGCAAGGCACCGACGAGAACCGCTTCGAACGCGAAAACGACATCTTTTACGGCCGCCTCTACACACAGTACGAAACCATCGCGCTTCGGGAGCCTGAACGCGTACACGTTTTTCGCGAGGATGCCCCGATTGAGCACATAGCTGCCAGCATCCTGGCCGTCGTTTTGCCGGAGCTTCCGCCAGACCTCCCCAAGCTGCACGGCGGCGTGACTTCCCCGTCCAGGTAATCGGTGCTCGGCCCCTAATTCCTGTGCAGCGGGCCGCTGAAGGCGTAGCTAACTGAAAAAGCGCCCCGGGGTTCACACCTTGCTGTGAAACCCGAGGCCCACGCCGCATCAGCCCCACGCTCTGCAGCGAGCTTATGTCGACTCTCAGCTACGCTAGTCCTGTGGCTCTCCCGTCGACCTTCCATGCTTTTCACGGCAACTTCCGCGTCGTAAGCGATCTGCGTGCCGCCATCGCCGCGGGCCGTCTTCCGCACTCCTTGATCCTCGCCGGTCCGCGTGGGGCCGGCAAGTACACGCTTGCGCTATTACTTACGTCATGTGTTGCATGCGAGCGTCAACCGCGCGAGACAGACGGGACCGGACGTTCGCTTGCCGCCTTTTGCGGGGTTTGCCGCAACTGCACCCGCATCGCCGAGTCTGCCGATCTCGAGGCCCGAGTCGCCGAAGCGGTCAGCACTCGCGAGGAGATGCGCGATACGGAGAAGAAGGACACCCGCATTCTGGTTCAGACGCACCCGGATGTGCTGATCGTTCCTCCCGACCCGCCACAGAACCTGATCAAGGTCGGCCAGATCCGGACGGTGATCGGTCGTGCGCAGTACAGCCCCAGCGAGGCCCGGGCACGCATGTTTATCCTGACCTCCGCCGCCCTGATCAAAGAGGCTGCCAACTCGCTCCTGAAACTCCTCGAAGAGCCGCCCGCTCATGTCCATTTAATCCTGCTTGCCGAGAACGTCGGTGAGCTTCTGCCGACGATCCGCTCCCGTTGTGCGATCTCCCGCCTGGGTGCTGTGCCGCAGGAGGAACTGGTGACCTTACTCGCCGAACGGCGTCCGGAGCTCCGCCCCAACGAGGCCGAACTTGTCGCTCGCCTCTCGGAAGGAGCTGCCGGCCGTGCCCTTTCTCTCGACCTCCCGGCTTATATGGCTGCCCGCAACGATGCCCTCACCTTGCTTGCCTCCGTCGAGTCAACGAACGATCACTCCGTTCTGTTTCGTATGACGGAGACCTATCGCGCCGGAGCCGAGGGCCAGGAGAAGACGTTTTCGCTGCTCCGCGCCGCCGCCGCGCTGCTCGAAGATGTCCTGATGCTGCAGCACGACAAGCCGGATCGCATCCGCAACATCGATCGACGTGCGGATCTGCAGCGCCTGGCGGAGACGCTGGACTTTGCGGCCATTGAGCGTGCGCTGCGCGGCCTCGATGAGGTGTACGCCGGCATGCGCCGGAATCTGCTGCGCTCTCTGAGTCTTGACTCCTTCGCCGTGAGTCTTATCTGACGAGGTCAACAAAGAGCCGACAGGACGAACTGTCTCCCTTGACCTGGACGCAGATTTCGGATCCGCACGGGCGCGGCTTGCATCCAAGCGGGTATTCCCTCACCTACCGGCCCGCGCCGAGGTCCGCTCGGCGTTCTATCGGCGTTGATCGAGTTCGCGGGAGTTTGGAGCTTTTGTGAACGCTGGCAACGAGCGCAGAGATCAGAACGAATCCTTCAGCGGTGCCCGCAAGCTGATTCGTCCGCTGCTCTCCGCCGTGGCACGTCGTCGTGCTCCCGTCCAGACAGCCGACCCGCTTACCCATGCACTGGTCTCCGACACGCACGGCGTCCCTGCGACGTCCCATGCAGAGACCTTCTACTTCCAGAAGCAGATCCAGCAACAGACAGAGATGACCGTTGTGCTGGAGGACGGCGAAGAGCTTCATGGCGTTCTGGAATGGTACGACCGCTGCGCCGTGAAGCTTCGTTCGGGGCGTCATCGCACCCTGATTTACAAGAGCGCCGTTAAGTACCTCTACAAGACCGGCGAAGCGCATCCCGCCGGCACCATCATGCGCTAGTCTGCGCTGACGATTTCTAGAATTCGTCCTCGTCACCGATCGGCATTCCCGGGGGAGCTTCGATCACGGGCGCCACGACGAATTTGCCGTCGCCGCGCAGGAACGCCTGCACCCTGGCGACCAGTGCGGCGTGATGTGCTCGTTCTTCCTGGCTTGCCGTTGTGACAGCGCCGTCAGCCCACGCCAGCAAACGGGATCGCACCTGCGCCTGGACCTCTCCCGGGGCGCTCGCGTCGGTTCCCAGGGTCAGTAAGGCTTCGAGCGTCCTGTCCTCCACAGCTCGTGCGACTTCCACGTTAAGGCCCGTTCCCTCTGGCCGCACCGCGGAGGCCTGCAAGGCCGCATCCATGACCTCGCCGAGCCCCGGTGCGCTGGCGTCCTGCGCGTGATACTGCACCAGTCTGGCCGCCCGCTGCTCGTTGAACAACACACGCAGGGTCAGGTCCGCTGCGGCCTCGGCAGCGCTCACGGGATCAAACGTCAGCCCGGTCTTTGCGGGCAACGACTCGCGCGTTCGGGGATACCCGAAGGCCACGGGAGGCAATTGTCGCAACAGCTCCTCCGGCAAGGTCAGCGTCTCGGAAGAGAGGGTTCGAAGGACCATTTGGAGCGCCTTGCGCTGCTCGGCTCCTGGCACGATTTGCGGCAGCGGTTCCGCGCCACCGCGTACGTTATAGCGATAGATCAAACCGCCGACTTCCTTGGTCGCGGCTTCTGTCTGGTAGCGATGGAACAGGTACAGCGGCACGAGTGTGCGCTCCATTTCGCTCAGCGGCTCGCCCGTTCTTACGGCGTTCTGCCCGAACCGTTTCAGCGCCGCCGCTCGCACCTCGAGCACCCGGTCCAGCTCCGTTGCGGCGTCCGCTCCGTTGTCCCACAGGTGTGCCTGCGGATGGGCGGAGCCGAGGGGCCGCGCGTCCTCGTCGGTGATGAAGTACTCACCCTTCCCTTCCGCTGTCGTCAGGATGGCGCTGAGGGCCTTGTTCTCATCCGCCCCTGCCCCGAAATCCCTATAACCGTAGTCGATCGCCACCTTGTCCCATGTGCCGATGCCTACGGCATACGCCTGGCTCAGGTCCACACGACCGTTCTGGCTCAACGTGACCAAAGGGTGTGGATAGTCCATTACGCTGTCGCCCTGACTGGTGCTCGAAGCCACATAGTTGTGCGACAGTCCAAGCGTGTGTCCTGTCTCATGGGCCGCCAATTGCCGGATGCGCTCCAGCACCATGGCCAGCATGGGGTCCGGCTGCGGCGTCCTCCCATCGGTGTAGGGGCTCAGCAGCGCTTCGGCAATCAGGTAATCCTGACGGCCTCGCAAGGACCCAAGCGTCACATTGCCCTTGAGGATCTCGCCCGTTCGGGGATCGATGACCGACTCGCCGTAGCTCCATCCACGCGTATACCGGTGCACCCACTGGATCATGTTGTAGCGCACGTCCATCGGGTCGGC
Source organism: uncultured Acidobacteriaceae bacterium (assembly GCA_964243455.1). Classification (GTDB taxonomy): domain Bacteria; phylum Acidobacteriota; class Terriglobia; order Terriglobales; family Acidobacteriaceae; genus Granulicella. The sequence continues at coordinate 1,766 of CAXTGN010000011.1, read as the reverse complement.
ACCCTGTGGCAGGACATCGACCTTGAGCGTCCCCGGGGCCCATCCCGCCGCTTCGAACGCCCTATCCCACCATCGCGCTCCTTCTACAAGCGCCGAGCGAACCGGCTCCGGTGCGCCGGGGTCGACGTAATACTGGATGGGGATCACGGCCAGGCATTGAGCCCGGCACCCGGGATCCTTCTTTACCAGCCGGTGCCGCTCAATGAATCGTTGATCGGGATCTCCGCCAAGCGGGACCGAGTAATCGCGATAACCCACATTGAAGAACCCCGACCGTGGATCGAAGCGCCGTGGCCTGAACACGCCATCCATCGCCGCAACTCCACGAAGCCGACGCTTTCATGCACCGTGACCGATCGCGGATCCGGTGTCACATCACGAACGAACCGGGCCTTCGCTGCATCCCCAGTCGTCAGTGTCAGCAACACCCCGATGGCGGAGTTCTTCGGAAAAGCAGCACTCTCACCGACCTCAACCGTACTGCGCGTGAGGTCGACGTTGTACGCGCCCTGCTCCGCTCCGCGCAGGACCTCACCGACCCCGTGAACATCGTGCAGCACCCAGTCGGTCGCGTCCAGCAATACACCGCCGTCCGCATCCTCCCCTTCCACCTTGAAGCCCCACACAACGCTCTCCGCAAAGCTTTCACGGACGCTTCGCCGTTCCGCTTCGTCCTTTGCCGAACTCCGAAACATGAGGTTCGGCTCCAGCAGGAGAACCTTCGGCCCACTCCTCTCGAAACGCACCACCCGCGACGGCGATACACCGCCCGAAAGCGGTTCGATCTGCCCTCGGTCCAATCCAAGGTCGTTGGATCCCACGCCATGCGGCAAGGAGTGCGTCAGCAGGAGATCCTCGTCGAGATGACGAATTTCCAGGTAGATCCGACCCGTCTTGGCATCCCAGTCCAGCGGCACAAAGCCATCCATCCGGCGCATCCCGGTGATCTTTGCCGCGATGGTCGGTATAGCGCTGTTTTGCGCCACCGCGCCGTTATCTTGTGCCCCCGCCGCTTGAAGTCCATGGGCCCGAACCTCGGCTCCAACAACTGTGCCCAACCCAAACGCTACCGTCGCCAGCAAGAACATTCGCATAGCCCTCTTGTAACAGAGGGCCCGTTCTCACATACGTCGATTACGTGACGCCTTGGGCTTACAGTGCTCCACGGAGGAAGGTTCCACCTCCGCGACCAAGCCAATCGCGCACCGTTTGGTGACGATCAGGCTGGCTTTGTGAACAGTTGTTGATCGCCCTTTAAGCGCGGCAGCGAATCGTACCGGGCAATACGAAACTCCGCCCAAAACCCAATCCATCGCGGGTCCGATTGCAGCTGTTCGGCCATGGAGCGAATCATCTCCTCCCGGACTTGCGCGTAGCTCGGATCACCAATCAGGTTCACGGCATCCGTCGATTTCAGGTCGTAGAGTTCATCGTTGGGTGAACTGCAGTTGTAGGCGTACAGAAAATGTCTTCCGTCAGACGTTCGATGTTCCACTCCGCAAGCGAAGTTCACACCCACATGCCATCCTCCAAAGAACAGCAGAGGCGGCCGAGCTGGAAGCGGTTGCCCTCGCAGGACAGGCATCAGAGAGATGCCGTCCTGTTTTGCCTCGGCCTGGATACCGGCCGCTTCCAGAAGGGTTCGCGACACATCCAAAAGAGATACGGTCTCTGCCACGACCGGCCGATTGGGACGGCCCGGGGGCTCAAGCACGGGAGGAACCCGGAGCACATGGGGATACAGGGAGGCGCCCTTGTCCACTGCC
>CAXTGN010000010.1:25413-26638 GCA_964243455.1 uncultured Acidobacteriaceae bacterium | reverse complement strand
TCGTGGACAACCTGCCCACTGACGTGCTCCGCAAGGATCTGCACGCAGACGTTATCATCGCAGTACACCTGGAGGACGCGTCGTTCCTAGCGAAGGATGCGACGGGAATCTCCAGCATCTTCGGTCGTGCATTCCAGGCGGGCACAAGTCGCAATGAAGAGAGCAGCCGTACCTTAGCCGACATTGAGATCCTACCCGCAGTAGCCAAGTTCTCCCCAACCGACTACAGCAAAGCGGCTGTGTTGATCAAAGCAGGCTTTGAGGCCGCCGAGGCCCAGCGCGATGTCCTGCTTCCGCTTGCCCTTAGTGACGCGGACTGGGCCATATATGAAGCCGATCTGCAGAGTCGCCGGCGCAGACTGCCGGGTTTGATCGAAGCTGTGAAACTGGAGGGGCCGTCCCTCAAGGGCAGAGAGGTTCTGCAGCACCAAGCCGACCAGCTTCGGAATCTCCCCTTCGATGAACCGAAGACTGAGGCCCTTGTCTCCGATATTCGAGGCGGCGGCGCGCTTGACGCTTACTACAGCACCTTTCAGACCGTGGATTCTCCTGGTTCCACGAGCGCAGCAATCTACGCCCCCCCCGACAATGGGATTCTGATCCACCTGCGCCCAAACCAGGACGGACCGCCGTACCTGCTGTTCAGCACTGACGTCGTCGCAATGAGTGCCAATGTCACCAGGACCTTGTTCAATATGCGGTTCGTTGACGAAGATATAGCCGGCTACGGCTCTGAACTCCGTACCGATGTGCAGGCCGGTTACCTAACTCACCTCAGGACAGAGTTCTATCAACCCCTTGGATCGAGCATCGCCTTTGTTGAGCCCCACGTGGAATATTTGCGTCAGCCGGTGTATCTCTGGCTCGATCAGAAGCGTGTATCAGAGCGGCTGCTGCTACAGGCGGGCGGGGGCCTGGACCTGGGCCTGACACTCAGCCGCCGCTTCCAGGCGTCGGCGCAGTACAGGATGTCAACCATCCGTTGGGTTCTTAAGGAGGGTGCCGACCTCAGCCCTAACCAACATGTTTCGGGAACCGCACAGACTGTCGCTGGCCACGTTCTCTATACGAACCGGTCCGCCGAGATCGCTTCGCCTACCGGTACCCGTGTCGATCTCACGGCGGGTTACCTTCTACATGCGGTCTCGAGTGTGAGATCTCCGTTTCTCTTGCTTGAGAGTCGCAGGTCTCTGCCTTTTGGAAAGAAAGATCTCCTCATCTTTTC
>CAXTGN010000010.1:2202-25403 GCA_964243455.1 uncultured Acidobacteriaceae bacterium | reverse complement strand
TCCGGAACTGGGGAGACCTATTTCCGTCACGATGTGGCTGACCCTCTGCGGTTCACGTTAGGTGGGCCCCTCCGGCTCAGCGCGTCTTCTATTGATGAGTACCGCGGGACGGACACCCTCCTTGTCCAAAGCACCTATTTGCATCGACTCGCCAGCTTGCCGACCGGCCTTGGGCAGGGCATCTATCTCGCCTCAGCTTACGAAGCCGGGTTCATCTGGTCGCCCGAGCAACATTCCATACTTCGGCAGGACGGCGTTGCGGGAATTCTGCTGAACACCCCAGTCGGGGCGCTAACTTTCGGCGGCGCAATAGGTGATGCAGGCCACCGGAAAGTCTTTTTCACTCTGGGAAAGCTCTTCTGACCATGACACCCATAACCCTGAGCGCATCATCGGCCCTCGCTGGTTCGATTGTCGGCGCACTCGCTTCGGTCCTCAGCAGCTATGTCATGCCGAGTGGCGCCACCCACCGTGACCTCCTCGCGCGCAACATCGCAGAAAGGCAAGCTCTTTACGCCAAGTTCATCAAGCATGCCGCGCGGGTCTATGCCAAAGCCCTTACCTCCAACGCGGGTGAACTCGACGAGACGATCCATTTGTATGGACTGATCAGTCGCATGCGACTGGTTGCCACCAACCCTGTTGTGCAAGCGGCAGAGGATGCGGTGCACGCGGTCGTCAGCCAATACGACGAGAACAATTTGAGCATGGACCAACTTCAGATTCTTATTCGAGAGCCAATGAGGGATCCCTCTGCAAACTTCAGCACGGCTTGTCGTACAGAACTCCGGGGCCTGATGACCGTAGCTGGGCGGCGTCGCCCCCTAGACTTCTGACACTTCGCTCTGCGAGACCGCAGCGGCCTCATCACGGCTTAACCGCTGCAGGGGACAGAACGTGGTCTCCCCAGGCATAACAACGGTTCTCTCTCAGCAGCTTCGGGTCCTAAACGTTTCTCAACCGATCACAGAAGGGTACACACATGACTGACGTAAGCATTTCATCTACTGGAAGGATTGCCACTACGGGATACGGGACACACGGGAAAACAGCAGGGAACAACACTCTGCAACGAATGACCTTCGAGCGGGACGCTCCGAAAAGCAACGAACTGCTCGTTGACGTTCTTTACTGTGGAGTCTGCCATTCGGATGTCCACCTCCTGGATGACTCATGGAAGGCAACGCTCTATCCCTGTGTTCCCGGTCATGAAATGGTCGGACGGGTGGCATACGTGGGTAAGGAGGTGACCAAGTTTAAGGTCGGAGACACGGTCGGCGTGGGGTGCATGATCGATAGCTGCAGAACGTGCCCCGCCTGTATCGAAGGAGAGGAGAACCATTGCGAAGGTCCTCACGGCCCCACACTGACATACAACGGTTATCTTTTTCCGAACGGCTCACGTTACAACACCTTCGGCGGCTACTCAAACAACATCGTTGTCCGTGAGGAATTTGTTCTCCGAATTCCCGAGGGTATGGACCCAGCGAAGGCAGCACCACTGCTGTGCCCCGGTACGGACACCTATGGCCCGCTTAAGCGGTTTGACATTCAACCTGGTGACAGAATCGGCGTCGTGGGTATAGGTGGCCCCGGGCATCTCGCGGTGATGATGGCCGCCGCAATGGGGGCCGAGGTGACCGCCTTCACGACGCACGAAAGCAAAAGGGCAGCAGCGATGCAAATGGGCGCGACGAACGTGGTGCTGTCCACGGACGAAGCGGCCATGAAGGTGTATGCGAAGTACTTCAAGCACATCTTGATCACGATTCCAAACACCTATGACGTTGCGCCGTACCTGTCCTTGCTTCGAAGGAAGGGAAGTGTAACCGCCATGGGCATGCTGGGGCCTTATAGTGAGGTTCTCAACAATCTCTCCCTGGCTGCGCAGGGGCTCAGCTTGACGGGCTCCATGATCGGCAGCATCGCAGAGAGCCAAGAAGTTCTCGACTTCTGTGCGGAACACGCGATCGCTCCGTGGATCGAAGTTATCAGGATTCAGGACATCAACGAAGCAATCGAGCGGCTGAAGAAGGCTGATGTCAGGTTTCGCTTCGTCATTGATCTAGGTTCGTTGGAGGCAAATTAGAACAGCGAGTGCCTTTGACCAATGCCAAAAAGAGCATGGCAGGAGAGCTCGACGGGGATGAGGATCGATCCAGCCTCGTCGAGTTCGAGTGACAGCGTCTGATCAAACCGAAAGAGGGGTGACGGGCACTCCGTCTCATTTCGGAGGTTGCTCAATCCCGCCCCGGCCAGCTAATAGAGCTGGGCTGGGGAAGGGAGACGCGCCCACGAAGCGCCCGAGCGACACAGATGAACTCTTCACGAGCCGCGGGTTGGGGTCAGCGGAATGTGCGAAAACCTTGCTGTCGTAGGCCGTTGGCTTCGAGCATTGCTCATTAATCAGAAATCCGTAAAGGCGATGACCAGCTCCTTACCCTTCCTCGACAGCACGCCTCTGAACGAATTCCGCTTCTCGGTCCCCAGCCGCACGAAAGAACGTTTTTGGTAGTCCTTGCAGCTCGAACGATAACGCGGCGCGCTGCCGTATACCCCTGAGGCACACGGGAAGTGTGACACAATCCCGTCTCACTAGGCTTGCGATTCTGGTATTGTGACATGAGATGGCCAAGGCCTTAGAACCTAAGGGAACAAAAGGGAAGCGTCGAGCCGGACAAACCGTCGGCTATCTGCGCGTGAGCTCTCTCGATCAGAAGGAGCTGCGTCAGCTCGAGTGTATCCATCTCGACAAGCGTTTCGTGGACAAAGCATCTGGCAAGGATCTCCACCGGCCGGAGCTGGAACAGCTTACCGGCTACGTGCGTGAGGGCGACACGGTGATCTGCCACTCAATGGATTGGCTGGTCCGTAACTTGGACGATCTGCGGAAGGTGGTCCTTGGCTTCACGGATCGCGGCGTTCACGTGCGCTTCGAAAAGGAGAACCTGACGTTTACCGGTGAAGACTCCCCCATGTCCCACCTGCTTCTGAGCGTGATGGGAGCCTTCGCACAGTTCGAACGTGACCTGATCCGGGAACGCCAGCGGGAGGGAATCGCCTTGGCTAAGCTAAGAGAAGGCGCATACGTCGGGCGAAAGCATTGCCTGAACCCAGCGCAGGCGAAAGAACTGCGGCGACGTGTAGCGGCTGGCGAATCAAAGACGGCGCTTGCCGGCGAGCTTCGTATTAGTCGTCAGACCCTCTACCGATACGCTGCAGGAGCAGGGAAGTGATTGGCAAGCGGCAACGGGTCATGCACTGCCCGTGCAATAAAGCAAGAGTGTTGGCGCTGGGCCTTTGTTCAACCTGCTACACACTGAAGCGGCAGGATGAGGAAGATTTCGGAGGTTTTCGGGAGGCCGTCCTTGAGCGGGACGGCTACCGATGACGCGTGTGTCACGCTTCAGGCCGGGATAAGCGATCCATCATTGTTCATCATCGCGTGCCTGGAAAGTCTGTTCTGAGGCTGATGACTTCGCTTTGTCCTGCTTGTCACGCCAAGATTCATCGGACCAGGTGGAGCTTGACTTTACCTCGAAGAGTCAGCGGCTAAGCTCGTTCCTCTGTTTGGAGACGAAAGATATTTCAGCCGGTAGCGCTGCGAACGCTGCCAACTTAACTTCCACAAGCGCCTTGCTGCCGGCGTACTAAATTCGGTTACGTTTGCGCACCGCGACATCTTTACCGCGTCCGTCAACTTGCCGCGATCTGCCATTTGTTGGCGTGGCGAGCACAGGCCAAACTCCCGCACCGAGAGATCACCGCGGGCCTTCAACGACTTCATAGAGTAGGATGATGGGCGACCGAAGGCCGGAGCTGGCCAACCTTCTTGCTATGCGAAGGAGAAGAGGGCCAAAGATTGTAGACATGCTCATCCTCAGGGTTGCTGTTTCTTAGTCCAGCCGATGAACTTTAGGAGAGCAGTGGTGACGTGTTTTAGGACACGTGCTTCAGCAGCCGCTTTGCCTTCATAGGCTTGTCGAGCGGGTACGGTGACAAGCACCTGTGTGCCGCCATCCCTAGCGCTGAGGCATTGGTAGCGCCCTCCGAGCGTATTTGCGCGCTCCTTCATGCCGGCCAGCCCCCAATGTCCAGCAGGAGGTGTATTGGTCAGGCCGGCACAATCGAACCCCACGCCGTTATCTTTGATCGATAGCATCAAGCATTTCAGATCACATCGTAAGGTGACCTCGATCACTGAGGCCTGGGCGTGCGCGAAGGCATTCGTGATGGCTTCTCGCCCAATGTAGAGCAACTCCTGCCGCACGACAGCTCTGATGTCCATGGGCAGCCCTACAACGTGCATGGCGAAGCAAGTCGCTCCTCCTTGGTTCAGTTCACTGGCAATGGACGTGAACGTCTCAGATATATTGAGCTGCTGAAATCACCCACACGAAGCCGGCTGACGCGATCTCTTCCCTCGATGACGATTCGGCCTGCCGTAAGCAAAGCACTCTCCAGTGACGCACGCGTTCCACTCTCAGGCGGAAGTTCCTGCGCGACTACATGGAAACGGAGCATGAGCCCTTGTATTCCCTGGAGCAGGGTGTCGTGGAGGTCGCGGGCAATCTGAATCCGCTCATCCGCTCGGGCTTCTGAGCTTTTTCGAACAGCCGCGGCGACGAATCGGACCCGCATCCGCACCGCAGTCACCAAGAGAGTGAATGCTCCTCCTATGCACAGGAGCAGGAACGTCGTAGTTTGGTGGAACGAGGGCTCCACCGTAAACTGCAACGATTCGTCGGGTCGGCTCCAAGCGCCTTCGCCGTTCGAAGCCATCACCGCAAAGGTGTATATGCCCGGTTGGAGCCCTGTGTATACCGCCTCCGAACGAGTGCCTACATCCTGAAAATCGTAGTCGACACCGTTGAGCTTGTACTTGTACCTTACCTTGTCGGGCGCAGTGATATAGGCGCCGAAATAGGTGATACGAACTGTGTGGTAACCCGGACGGATTCTATGAGTGTCCTCCAACAAGCCATTGTCGACTCTTGCCGAGATGAGGCTCAAGGTGGGTGGCACGGTGCTTGCATGGATTGCGTTTGGGTCCACGGACACCACAACATCGGACGTCGCGAACCAGAACAACCCATGAGAATCTTCCACCGCGGAAGGCAGCAAAAGCACCTGCGGGGAAGGTCCGACTATGCCGCCATCGGAGAATCCATCCGATCGCATCAGGTAGCTTGGGGATTGGATGGCATGCGTTACTTCAGCAGCGCGAAGACGCACGATGCCGTGCAATCCGTTGAGCCATAGGTCACCGTTTCGGGCTTGAAGAAGACCCGAAATGCCTTGTACCTTCAGTTGGTCTGCAGCCTGAATTGCCTGAAGGTGGTCTCCCACAAGGAGTGCAATTCCATTGGAGCCGCCAATGAGTAATCCGTATCGGCTTTCCAGAAAGACCTGGACAATGCCCAAAGGATGAGCGGTGTCTCCAGCAAACGTATGTCCTGTGCTCCCGTCCAGCATACCGACGCGGTTGTCGATGTAGCCGACCCAGAGCCGTCCAACATGGTCCATGAACAAGGAATACGGCGTTGCGGAAGGAAGGCCGGGCACCTCGACCTTGGTCCAAACCCCATTCACATTCCGCCAGAGGCCGTGCCGAGTATATGAGGCGTAGAGAAGGTGGTCGTCCTTGCCAACGATCTCACGGTTATATATCTCAGGCACGCCGAGGGGAGGTGGAATGTGTCGGCTGCTATTCCCTTGGTATCTCCAAAGCCCATTAATGGCGCTGAGCCACATGACACCATTCGAGTCACAATGACCGAAGCTAGGCACAACTCGGCGCCCGTGAACTGTCATTACTTCATCGTGCATGGATAGCAGCGGTTCATTGTGGCTCCCCATCCATAGATCTCCCGATGAGCACTGCTGCAGGAAGGCTGTGCTATCAGCCCGTTTGTCAAGCAAGCGCCGGAGATGAGGCGTCCGAAATCTATCCAGCCCTCTCATTGTTCCAACCCAGATGTCTCCTAAGTTGTCTTCGAATAGGGCTGTTGCGATATCAGCGGTAAGTCCGTCGACATGATTGAAAGATTCGACAGGTGTGGTTGCGGGAAGGTTGCGCACATCGGCGCCCTTTTTTGGAGCGCGGAACAACGGCGCTCTGAGAAGACCGCTATGATCGGTCGCAATCCATAAATAATCCTGTGAATCAATTAGAAAGTCGGAAGCGTTAACGGGAAAACTTTCTGAGCGAAGCCTCTTCTCCTTGCCGACTAAGAAAGGGCGCACATATCCAGCAGTGTTTCCTTCATTGCTTGCATGAATCCATATACTTCCGTCTAGGGTCTGTTTGAATTGTTCCTCGTAGTCTCCAGGTTGCTCAGTCCTCTCAAATGTGCGACTGCCGGAAGCAAGCCTCCAGACAGACCTTGATGTCGCAACCCATAGGGTTCCGGAACGATCAAAGAAGCCGTTCCTAATCGCCTCCGTTGCCGGTATTGAGGAGGCGGCTTTTACTGGCTCCCAGCGATCTCCACTGAGTTTAAACAGTGTGTTTCTTGCGATCGTAAACGTGGAGCCGTCTGCTGATTCAAAAAAGCCTCTGTTCTCTCCTTGTGGCAGACCATCGTCTTCACCGTACAATCGGACAACCCGATGATTTTTGATACGTGCCGCTCCGCTGATACCGAAGCCAATCAGCAAAGAGCCGTCACTTGTCATGTGAAGGCCGACGATGCGCATGGAAGGAAGCTGAAGATCCCCGGGCTGCGATTGAAACGCGGAGAAGTTGATCCCATTGAAGGTGTAGAGACCACTCTCCGACGCAAGCCAAAGCGTTCCATCCCGATCCTGTTGGATGAGGTCGATGCTCCTTGGGGCCCCGTCTCGGGTGGTCCAACTGGTGTGGTCGAGCTGTGCAAGAGAGAGTGTCTGCGCCCTACTTGTAGCGGCGCCTAGCAGCAGTCCGAGCCCGATGATGCACTTCAGCGCGCTGCGAACAGTAACAGCAAAGACGCATGTGGTCTCTGACTTCGTTCGCATCGGCTTACCTCATCCTTTTTTGATCAGTATAGGTCCAAGGCACTAACCCGCTCAGCAGGTCCTGATGGCAATATGATGAAACGGCGACATGTTTGGAACGCCACTTAGACTTCGATTCTATGCGACCGTAATACACGGCGAGGGCGTTTCGGAGACCATACACCTACGAAAGCGGTGTAGCTTGAGACCTGAAGAGGCTCGGGCAAGAGTCAAACGACGATACATCCTAATGCAGTCGTCAAAATCCTTCCTTGTACCCGGTCGGCGCAGCTTAGGAGATCATCATGGATGGGCCGATCGCAGCAGCTTCCACTTCCACTTCTGAACAGGCCGTCAACGTTCAGCACGAGGCGCGTTGATCACACCGGCGGTGTCGAAACCCGTACCGTTATCCATGACCGTCAGGGTCGGCCACTTCGCTTCGAAGCGCAAGGTTGCCTTGATCTCTGCAGCCCCGGCGTGAAGATGGCATCGCGACCGATGTACAGCAACTCCTGCCGCATTGTCCGCTGCAAAGGGCGGTAGACGGCCAAGAGCGCAGGATAGCGGGCAATCGCGGAGCCACTTTTAGATGTGGGTGCCCGCATCAGGTATTAAGGACGCCATACCGGCCTCGATGAACCGATTGGCGAAATAATCGGGTCATCCCAATACTCTGGGGTTTCAGACATTTCTACCTGGGACCCCAGCCGGGTAAACTCGCCGAACGCGGTTTGACCTGTCTGAAGATTCGGCTTGATCGGCGTGTGTTCGGGGCCAAGCTCATCCAGCTTGACAAGCATACTGCTGTCTACCAAGCCGAGTGCTTGTTCGAACATGATGGTCTGCGATAAGGTGACGGTGACCTTATAGCTGCCGCCCTCTGTAGAACGACGCAACAGTGCAGCTTGGACGCCGATTGCTCCCAGGTAGCCGGTCAGGAAATCGCACACAACATTCACCCCGTGCGGCAATTGCGGCTGATCTGCCGAACCTATGTCGCAAAGCATTCCACTCAGCCCAGCGGCTGTGAAGTCATAACCCATCCAATCTGCCCATGGTCCAAGAGGCGTGTTCAGCTTCACCTTCACATAGATGATGCCGGGCCGATACTTGGCTATTGTTTCAGGAGAGAACCCCTGCTTCTCTGCCAGGTGCGGGCGCAAATTTTCCACGAACACATCTGCTTCTTTGAGCAACTCGTAGATCGCCTTCTTGTTTCCATCCACGCGTGCGTCCATGTACGCCTGCCGGATCCCCGCCTGGCACTGCCAATACATCGTCGGCTCTTCAATCCAGTTCAGCGTGTTGAGGTTAAGGCAATCTGCGCCTTGTGCTGCCAGTTGCCGTAACACTGTAGGGCCTGCAACGACGTGCACCATGCCGAGCGCCCGGATCCCCGACAAGGGCCGGGTACCGGACGGGAAAGGTTCAGGCGCACTGTCTCCAATCTTTTCTATATGGATTAGCGGAGCGGCCGCGTGATGCTGGTACTGCTCGGTTTCCTCGTATTCCTTGCGAGTACGGCATACGACAAGCGGAACGGAAGCGTCCTGCGCGGCGTTCTCGAGATCGAAGGCATCCCACCGTCGCGTCGCTCTCTCCAGCTGTCTTGGCAAGGTTCCGCTATCCAGCAGGTTCATGATGCTTGCTGTGTTCGAACTGTAGAGAGAAGTCAAGATGACAAAACGTCCATCTCGCGTGGGCAGGATGTGGCTTCCCAGATCGCCGACGTTTCCTCCCATCATCTGCGGCGTGCCATTCACAAGGGTGTAGCCTATCAGGACGTCCTGCCAGGGGCTTTGAGTCACGTAGGCCTTTCTAAGATCGATATGAATGTCCTGGCTCTGGCCAGATCGCGCCTTCCAAATGAGTGCAGACACAATCGCATTCGCACCGCTTACGGCAGCGGAGGCACAGCCTACCTTGATGTGGGTTGGGCGGATTGGATCCATGCCAGCGAAGGTGAGTTGTCCCCCAAGATCGTTACGGTTGAGACCTGCTTCATGGAGCAGGCCGTCCACCACGGCGAGCAGGTCTTCATGATTACTAACTGACTGGTAAGAAAACATCGTAATTCTCCATCACTGATAAAGGGTTGTGATCGAACGCAGGTTGGCGATTCAGCACAGGTCGAGCTGTATCGTTTGTGGAACTGTTCAGCTACCCGCTTTCTCTTTCTGGGCGAGGCAGTTGTGTTTAGAACTGGGTGAAGGAAGCTAACGATGGCCGGATGGGAGCATTGGCTTAAGGCTCTGCGTCCTCTACTGTCACGTGGTCTGGGCGTGAAGGGAACGCCAAGAATCATCGTCGATGCGTAGTCCTTTAGTGGTGGTGAGACGTTTGGCGTGCGGCCACCGGGGCTGGGGAAGAGACAGCAAGAGTGAAACACTTGACGATTGTGACCTGAGGCGGGCAGTGCCGGGGGATATGCAATGGGCTGTGACGGAATCTGCTTATCGTTGACCCACACGAAAGGCCTGCTCCAAGACGCCCCTAAAGCAGGGCTGCTTTTCTGGTCTCCACAGCGATACTGGCAGACATAGAAACAGCAAACGTAGGAATGTCTTTTAGCAAGAAAGGCCGGCTGTGTACAGTGAGCAGGGCTCCAGCCGGGATCCCCGATTCAGTCAAGGCCGCCAGGCCTCAGACTCGCACCAGGCAAAGGAGGCCGAATGGGTTACCTGGACGTAAACGATGGCACTCGGATCTTCTACAAGGATTGGGGCGTTGGGCAGCCGATTGTGTTCTGCCATGGCTGGCCTCTGAATGCAGACGCATGGGACTCTCAGATGTTCTTTCTGGGCCAACGTGGCTACAGGGTAGTTGCTCATGACCGCCGAAGCCATGGTCGCTCTTCTCAGACCTGGAGCGGCAATGACATGGACACCTACGCCGATGATCTGGCGGCCGTGATGGCGAAGCTGGATCTTCATGACGCCGTATTGGTCGGGCACTCCACAGGCGGTGGCGAAGTGGCACGTTACCTAGGCCGTCATGGCTCATCACGCGTGCGAAAGGCAGTGCTGATCGGAGCGGTGCCGCCGGTTATGGTTCAGTCCGATACCAATGCCGAGGGATTGCCTATCAGTGTGTTCGATACGATGCGAGCGGGCTTTCTGAACGATCGATCGCAGTTCTTCAAGGACTTGTCCAGTCCCTCCTACGGATTCAATCTTCCGAACGCAAAGATCTCGGAAGGAGTCCGCGACAACTTCTGGCTGCAGGGTATGTCAGGCGGAGTCAAGGGCGAGTACGACTGCATCAAGGCGTTCTCGGAAACAGATTTCACGAACGATCTGAAGACGATTGATGTGCCTGTCCTGTTGCTGCACGGCGACGCCGACCAGATCGTGCCCATTACGGATTCCAGTGTGCTTTCCGCAAAGTTGATCAGCAACGCAACTCTGAAGGTGTACCCCGGGCTGCCCCATGGCATGTGCCAGACCCACGCTGATCAGATTACCGTCGATCTCTCCGACTTCATCAGCGCCTAAGAGCATTCGGGCTAGCTGCAAGATGTAGGCCTCTGTCTATTTCGGCACCTTAGAGCGGTTTCAAACCTTTTCTGAAAGGCATCTCCTATGTTGATCGCGGTCGCACTCTGCCTGGGCATCGTCTCAGGGCTTCGCGCAATGACGTCTCCGGCTGTCGTTAGCTGGGCTGCCCGCCTTGGCATCCTGGCCTTGGCCGGGACACACCTGGCCTTTCTCGGCTACGCTGCAACACCGTGGATTTTAACCCTCCTCGCTCTGGCGGAGATCGCCAATGACAAGCGGCCTTCCACGCCCAGCCGCAAGGTACCGGCACAATTAGCCGGCAGAGTGGGCAGCGGTGCACTGGTGGGAGCCGCTGTGGGGATCGTTGCGGGCTCGGTTGTCTTTGGGCTGCTTGCAGGAGTTGTAGGTTCCCTCATCGGAACCTATGGCGGTGCTGCCGTCCGCGCACGCTTGGCGAAGGCCTTCGGTCGCGACCTGCCGGCTGCGGTGCTCGAGGACGCTGTCGCCATTCTTCTGGCGATCTTCGCGGTGTCGAGGATCTGATGGATAGGCAATTTGACGCGATCGTGATTGGCGCTGGCCAGGCAGGCCCATTCCTTGCGCAGAGACTATGCGCTGCCGGTCAGACCGTCGCGCTGATTGAGAAAGACATGGTTGGCGGCACCTGTGTCAACGTTGGCTGTACTCCAACAAAAGCGATGGTCGCGAGTGCCCGGGCTGTTCACCAGGCCCGCCGAGGCAGTGAGTTCGGCTTCGGCATAGGCGCAGACGCGACGATGAACATGTGGGCGGTCCGTGCGCGCAAGGATGCCATCGTTCAAGACTCCCGCAATGGGCTGGAGACCTGGCTTGGAGCGCTGAAAGGCTGCTCTCTGGTGCGGGGTGCGGCCTCGTTTATGTCACCATCGAGCGTCCGTGTTGGCGAGGATACCTTCCGTGCGGACAAAGTGTTCATCAATGTAGGAGCACGACCGTCTGTACCCGCGCTGCCCGGAGTCGGAGTCACGCCCTACTTAACCAGCTCCACCATATTGGATCTGGATGGAGTTCCGGAACACCTGGTCGTCGTAGGCGGCAGCTACATTGGGCTCGAGTTTGCGCAGATGTTCAGGCGATTTGGCGCACAGGTCACCGTAGTGGAACGCGGATCACGCCTCATTGCTCATGAAGATGAAGATGTCTCCTTGGCCGTTCAGGACATCCTGCAAACGGAAGGGATCGTGCTCAGGTTGGATTCGGAGTGTATTCGTCTTGAGCAGAGAGAAGGCAAACCGGTAGTGCATGTCTCCTGCACGGCAGGCGTTCCGGATATGCAGGCATCGCACGTTCTATTAGCTGTGGGCCGCACACCCAACACGGATGACCTTGGCCTCGAGACCACGGGAATCATGCTGGACGAACACGGCTTCATTCCCGTTGACGACTGCTTGCGTTCCGCGGTACCCGGCATATGGGCCATGGGTGACTGCAATGGCCGTGGCGCGTTTACACACACGTCTTACAACGACTTTGAGATCGTTGCCGCAAACCTCCTGGACAACGATCCTCGCAAGGTCAGGGACCGCATCCCTGTACACGCCCTGTACATCGATCCCCCCTTGGGTCAGGTGGGCCTGACTGAATCCCAGGTAAGAGAGCGGGGCCGACCAGCATTCATGGCCACACGGCCCATGAGCCAAGTGGGGCGCGCCGTGGAGAAGGGCGAAACACACGGATTCATGAAGGTCTTGGTGGACAAGGAAACCGGTCTGATCCTTGGCGCCTCCATTTTGGGTACCGGTGGAGACGAGGCAATCCATTGCATTCTGACTGCCATGTATGCGGCGATGCCCGCAAGGGTTCTAGCGCGCTCCATGCACATCCACCCTACGGTGGCAGAGCTAATTCCCACGCTGCTCGGTGATCTGCGGCCCTTGGTATAACACTCGGTATGGCTGAGGCACCGGCTGCCCATAAAACCTTAGAAACTCTACGTTCCTAGATCAAATAACCCATCGTCGTTGTACTTAGTAGCCTGCTAAGTACAACGACGGTTCCGTCACGTCTGCTAATGAGCTGATCTAATGTTCCTGTTACTTGTGGGTGTACTCCGGGTAACCCTAACGGACTACACAGGACCAGCTACTCCTGACGTTTGCAGAGTCGTGATTGGGAACGATACTTCAACTATCGACGGCGGCACAACCACCGAGCGCCTGTTCATACACTAAGTGACTTACAGACGAGCACAATTCGCCTGTCCTCTTCCCCGAAACGACAACGAAAGGAAACCGCATGAAACTGCGTCATCTTCTTCCCACAGCGTTAAAGTCCTTCATGATCGTATGCTTCGGTTTGCAACCGCTTCACGGTATCGCCCAAAGTACTCCGCCGGTCAAGAACATCATCCTTGTTCATGGGGCATGGGCAGACGGATCTAGCTGGGCCAGGGTAATTCCGTTTCTTGAAGAGCGCGGCTTTCACGTGACCGCCATTCAGAACCCTTTAACCTCCCTGATTGACGATGCAGCTGCAACCAAACGGGCGATCGACGAGGCAGACGGCCCTGTTCTTCTCGTGGGTCACTCTTACGGCGGCGCTATCATCAGCCAGGCCGGCAATGATCCGAAGGTGGCCGGCCTGGTCTACGTCGCCGCCTACGCGCCGGAGATAGGCGAGAGCTCGCTATCCACCGTAAGTGGTTTTGCGATGACTCCGATTGCCCTACAGATCTATTCCACGAAGGATAATCCAGACCTGGTGCTCTTGACCCGGAAGGGCGTCGTGGAAGACTTCTGCCAGGATCTCGCACCTCTGGAAAGAATCGTTCTCGATGACACCCAGGGGCTCACGGCGTTTTCTGCCTTGGGTGCCAAGGCCACCCAAGCCGCATGGCACAACAAGCCTACCTGGTACGTGGTGGCCACGGAAGATCGCACGATCAATCCTGACTACGAGCGATTTGCCGCAAAGCGCATGGGCGCCAAAGTGCTTGAATTGCCCAGCAGCCATGTGGCGATGCTCTCCAAGCCACGGGCGGTTGCGGACTTCATCGAGGAAGCCGCCATTAAGGGAAAGAGATAGCGACCCTGCCATCAACGTCTCGGAGCTTCTGTTCTCACGCTCCGAGACGACGGAAGGGTGTGCTCCTCTTATCCTGAAACAGCGTAAAGGAGAATCACGATGACGTCTCATCCTAGTCCCTCGTCTGCGCAAACGACTCTCACCATGACGAGCATCCCTGCCACCGTGATGATCGTCGTCGGTTGTGTGGCGCTGTTTGTACCGGCGATTGCCGGTATCGCGTTGTCCATCCTCTTCGGTATCGTCATTCTGCTCGCAGGTCTCGCTTATGGTGCAATGGCGTTTGCCGCACGAGGTACCGGTGCCGTGCTTTGGCGCTTGTTTGTCGCCGTTGTCTTTTCCGTTTCGAGTGTCGATCTTCTTACGCATCCCGCGATGGGGTTGGCAACCCTTACGTTGGTCGTAGCGGTCTCCTTCTTCGTAGAAGGGATTGCTGAGATCGGTTCGTTCTTTTCCCTGCGCAGCGCGAAGAGTTCAGGCTATCTCTTGGTCAACGCAGGTTTCTCGCTCCTGCTAGCGCTCCTTATCTGGCGTAACTGGCCTTACAGTTCGTCCTGGGCAATAGGCACTTTGATCGGCGTGAATCTTCTAACAACCGGATTTACCCGGCTGTTGCTAGCCCCGGGACGGACAGCTGCCTTCACCTACTAAGTCCGAACCACACCCTTGTGCTCTCCCAAACGGGATGCTGGCATGAATCATTCTGGCTGTCCGTCTAATGCGTCGAAATTTGTCCCATCTTTTCGGTCGCCTTCACATGCTGGCGTGCGGTGCTCGCATGCCTTTCCGTTCACGCATGTACAACCAAAGGAGTCGATATGGCTGAACTCATTGTGGTGGGTTTCAAAGGCAACATGCTTCGGGGGTCGCAGGTGCTCGATGAACTGCGGCTTCTGGATGACGAATGGCTTGTGGATCTTCGTGACGCCGTTGCCGTGCATCGCGAATACGGGGGAGAGTTGAAGATGGACAAGAGCTACCAGCCCACGAGTCAACAGGGCGCGGGCTGGGGAGGCGCTCTGGGACTGCTCATCGGCGCGACGCTTGCCATTCCTTTTACGGCTGGCGCGAGCGCCGCCGTGGCTGCCGGGGCTATTGCGGCAGGTGCGATCGGCGGGGCCGCCCTGGGTGCCACAACAGCCGGTCTGGACGCAGCCTTCTGGAAGGACACCATCGGCATTCCGGAAGATTTTGCCCGTGACGTGAGCGGATTGATCGAACCGGGAGCCTCAGCGATTTACGCCATTCTGGAATCCGCTCAACCCGAAGTGGTAGCCGCTCGTTTTCAGGGATACGGCGGCACCGTGCTGCACGCAAGCCTTACCAGTAACCAGCAGGACAAGATCGAAAAGGCCCTTCACACCGAGGCGCGCTAATCGAATGCGATGGCTTCGCGTCGGCCTAAACCAGCAACACAACGTCATCATTCAGGAGAGTTGATCATGAACGAGCATAAGGCAGCAATGGATGCTTTCGAGAACGCAGTAAGCGCACGTCTCGACGGGGTAAAAGCCAAGCTGGAAGGGCTGAAAGCGCAGGCCAAGGCAGATGCAGCGCACACCGAACTTAAAGGGATAGAGGATCTGCAACACCTGCAGAAGGGAATCGAAGGCAAGCGTGAACACCTCCGGAAGGCGGAGGCGACCGAAGTCGACTCCATGAAGGAAAATATCTCCGCCGACGTGAAGGAACTGGAGAAGAAGGTCAGCGCGCTTCACAATAAGGTGGAGCACCTGGTTGCCACCAAGTAAGTACGAACGATTCACTGCCCCGGTGGTAGACCCCACCGGGGCTTTTGTGCGTCGCATGCGTTGCAAAGTCACCGCCGCTGTCTTTTGGCCAAATGTGTTCGACCCGTAGCGGACCAACGAACAGCCGATTCAGAATAGCTTTCCAAAGGTAAGGAATACTTTGCGATGTCCGGCATCGCCCACGGCGCCGCCAAGCGTGAGAACTCCCAAGGGAGTGTTCAGCAACACGCCACCGAACACATCCTGCCGGAGCAATGAATGCTGCTCCGGACTCCAGATCTCGCCAGCTTCATAGCCGCCTGCGAAATACATGCCCTGCCCTAATCCTGTGGGCAGCGTAGCGAAGCGGCGAAGATACGCGGCTCGCGTCAAGATCGTGTCTGTGCCACGGTATTCGTCCACCGAAGAGGCATACAGACGCAGGGGACCGCCCAGGGTGAAGCGTAGCGGGTCACCTACATCGGCGCGAAAGTAGGTGTTTGCCTCGGCGGAAAGGTTCAGGACGTTCTTGTCTCGCAGGGTGAACGACCGCCTTCCGCTAAAACGTAGAAAGGTGGTTTGAGGACTGGCCGTTGAGGGGAACAGGCGCCCCACGACAAGGTCAGCGCGACTGCCACGTGGCGACGCTACCTCGGCAACGTTGTCGTTATAGGTGACATGCGCGGCTGCGCTTTCAATCATCCCGGAGTAGTGCTGCGTTGGGCTGCGATCGATCCCATCCTTGAGCACCCAGCGAATGGTCGAGGCGCGGTACTCCAAAGCCGCCTGGAAATTCCGCCGGATCGACACCCCGGCATCCAGGCCTCCTCCGGCGCGCTGCAGAAGCCGCTCCGAGACGCGCTGTTGATTCTGCCACAGGTACACCGGCTGTCGTAGAAGCTGCACACTGGGTTGCAGGAAAAAGCCATGTCGTCCAACCGGTCGGTAGTATTCCGTCCCGAGATGGGTGAGATAACCGAGACGGACGTCCGAGCGAAGCTCCGAACGATATCCTCCCAGGTTCTGATCCACGAAGCGTCCGTCGATAACGACTTGCGAAACGTTGGAACTCACGGCGATGATCTCGGTGCCAAGAAGCAGATAGGGTGGGCCCTCCCCTTTGCGTCGCCAGTGGAGAAGAACGCCATTGTCTGGTTGCGCAGCAGCCGTTTCCCCTTGTGTCGCTATGGGCGTGCGATAAGTCTCGTAATAGGCATCCAAGGCTCCATCTGCGCGCGTGTCGGCGACCATTCCCTCCGCGTGAAACACATCGAAAGTCTTACCCTGCAGACGATCAGCATTGCGAGCAAGTTGTGCCGATAACGCGGCGTCAGGCCCATCCACGCGTACTGTCTTGATGATGCCTGGCGCCGGCCTGATTTTCGCGGCCAGGTCAGCGCGGTAGGCCCCCCAATCGCGCTCATTGAGAGCGTACGCAAGCAAGGGACCACGTTGGCGTTCCGCGGCGTCATAGCCCGCTTTCACCAGGGCAGCGGCTTTGCTGTAGTCGGAAGAAGAAAACGCATCGACCGCAGGCAGGATCTGGATATCAGCCTGCTGCCTGCTGAGTTCTTCGTTCCGATTGGCGCCCGCCTGGAAGGCGCGAGCGAAGATGCCGAAGAGTGAGGTTGCGTCCTTCTCTGCGAAGGCAGCGTCGGAAAGATGAACAGCGATGACCACATCGGCATGCATGTCCTCGCGCAGGACGTCGGTGGGCAGGTTGTCCACGATCGCTCCGTCGACCAGGACGTCGCCTCCCTTGTTGACCGGCGGAAACACTCCAGGAATCGATATGGAGGCCCGAACCGCAAGCGGTAGCGATCCCGAACTGAAGACAAAGGGCCTCAGGGTCGTCAGGTCAGTCGCGACGCAACGAAAGGGGATTGGCAGATCATCGAAGTTAAGCGCCTCGGTGTTGTACGCCAGGAGTTGGCGTGCCAGGAAGGCGTTCAGCTGATTGTCCGTGATCAATGCGTTCCCAAGCGGAACCACACCGGAGCGAAGTCCAAAGGAGATAGCTTGAGGAAGATCCTCTCTGTCCTGACGCCTCCGTATGCTGAGACGGCTTAAGCTGGGTCTCGTTGTGAAGAGATCGTCGAGACCACCATGTACGGTCAGACCGTTGATGTCCTCAGGGGACAACCCTGCAGCCACGAGGGCTCCCACAAGAGCTCCCATGCTCGTGCCTGCTATGCGGTCGATAGGAATGCGGTGTTCTTGCATCCATAACAGCACTCCAACGTGCGCGATGCCCAGCGCTCCTCCACCTTCGAGGGCGATTCCTATGCGTGGCCGAATCGTCGCCTCGAGCACTCGCTGTTGCGATTTTTCAATGAACAGTTCTTGAGAGACGCTACTTAAGGATTTCGAAGTTTGTTGAGCGGAGCTCGCTCGACTCAGCGTCCACAAAGCGAGAAGCATTGCCGTGGAGGTTGAAGGGAACCGTGCGCGGCCGATGCGGATCATCATCCCCCTCTACTTATGCTTCGTGAAAGCACGCATTGCGGAGAGCGGAGCCGGGCTCGAATGCCCGCGCCATCCATGTTCTCAGGTGCTCGGATCGCTGACAAATGATCTACTTCCGCCTTCGGTACAGCTACTGCTTTAAGGTTCAGAGTAAGAGAAGAAAGCTACGAGCCCAAGAGGCTTTCCGGTGGTGTTTGAGTAGCTCTTTCGGGTTCCAGACATTGCGCAACGATCCGCACAGGAGGAACTCAATCGCATTTGGAAAGCCAGGTTGCTGTTCCGGTTCGTTCAACTTGCACACCTGCCGCAAGCTCCGAAAGGACTACGGGAAGTCAGCACCTTGTGACCTGACGCCCTGATCTGCTCAGGCCTAGTCTGGAACTATGTGCAGCCGCAAAGGAAGGTCGACAAGAGCATGACATTCGATTGCATTCCGCTCGAGCGATTACGCTTCGAAAGCACGATGTCGTTTGAACAGACCCTGGCGTTGATCGATGAAGGGATAGGACACCCCGACATGGCCCGGCTGAGCCAACAGCTCACAGCGGCCGAATCGGCCTCCGAATTCAATCGTCTGGTTCATAACGCGGTCGGCAGCGCAGACCTTATGGAGTTTCTCAGGATTGATCTCGGCGTCGCACTGCGGATCAACCGTGACGTGAAGCCCTCAAGGATCATTCGAATCATCGCTGGAAACCCGGTCATCATGGAACAGCTGACTCGTTCCGTTCCGGATGCGGGATCGTATGCTCCCGTAACGATTCTCGTTTACGAGCTGCGGGATCGCGTGTGCGTTTGCTACGACACAATGCAGAGTCTCTTGGCTCCGTACGGCAGCTCCGAAGCCATCGACGCTGCACGCGCTCTGGATGCCAAGGTCATCAAGCTGTTGAGCCGCTGTGAATCCGAAGCTCGTCCATGAAGGCCCCGGATCTTGGTTCGGAAGAGGAAATAAAAATGAATAAGACGCAGCACGATGCAAAGAGCCAACAGACGCAGGCGGACGGCAATACTTATGCCTACCGACGGTTTGGCAAAGAGGGTGGTATCCCCCTGGTGTTCCTCACACACTTTCGCGGAACGATGGACACCTGGGACCCAGCCTTGATCGACAGGCTCGCGGAGTCTCGAACAATCATCCTCTTTGACAGCGCAGGGATCGGTGAATCGCCGGGGGACGTACCGGACAACATCGAGGGTATGGCTGATCATGCGATGGCATTTCTTCGCGCGCTGGATCTGCAAATGTTTGACCTCCTCGGCTTCTCGATGGGCGGGTATGTTGCCCAGCTTGTGGCTCTCCGCGACGTGGATCGTGTGAGGCGTCTGGTTCTGGCCGGAACCGGGCCGGGCGATGGTCTACAGCGCGCCGATGCTCGGGTGAAAGACGTGGCTGGCGTGCCCGTCATTCAGGAGAAGCACATGGCTTTCCTCTTCTTTCCAGAAGGCGACAGCGGCAGGGAGGCCGGCCAAGCGTACTGGTCCCGGCTGGGGACTCGCGAGGGTGGCCGGACGCCGATGTTGCAGGGAAAAGGTGTAGGGCAGCAGGCCCTGGCTTTGCGCAGGTGGAACGAAGCCGGGGGTGGATCTCTGGCCCAATTAGCTCAACTCACCCTCCCCGTCCTGGTCGCGAATGGACGGGAGGACGTGATGATCTCGATTGAGAGTTCCATCCTCATGGCTCAATCACTTCCCGACGCGCAACTTGTGATTTTCCCGCACGCAGGTCACGGTTTTCTATTCCAATATGCGGAGATCTTCGCGGCCTACCTGGGGATTTTCCTAGATGCGGATTCTGTGGCTTTAGCATGACGAGCGGCTTTGGCATTATGCTTCTCGTCAGAGTACGTCCGGGGGCTGGCACCCTTCGGTCCCGTGGTATGTGCTGTTTCGATTGAAACCGCTTTGAGTTCCAAGGAACGTCCTATGTCAACCCAGCAACGGATCAAGGTTCTCTGCGCTGATGATCATCCCCTGATTCGTGATGGCATCGCGTACGCGCTTCAGTCGCAGGCGGACATGGAACTTGTAGCCGTGGTAAACGACGGAGCAGATGCTGTCGACGCTTTCCGCA
This sequence comes from uncultured Acidobacteriaceae bacterium, assembly GCA_964243455.1. Classification (GTDB taxonomy): domain Bacteria; phylum Acidobacteriota; class Terriglobia; order Terriglobales; family Acidobacteriaceae; genus Granulicella. Next base: position 5,592 of record CAXTGN010000010.1, on the reverse strand, counting down.
GGTGCCGACCCGACGTGACCTTGATGGATCTCCAAATGCCGAAGCTCAATGGCATCGAGGCCATGATTCGGATTCGGGAGGAGTTTCCGCAGGCCCGCATCATCGTGCTCACAACATATTCCGGGGATATCCAGGCGTCCAGGGCGCTGAAGGCGGGAGCCGTGGGGTACCTCCTCAAGGCAACGCTGGGCACACAGCTTGTGGATACGATCCGTTGCGTGCACGCCGGCCAGCGTCGCATACCCGCCGAAGTCGCTGCGGGAATCGCAGAGCACATCAGCTCAGACGCACTTTCGTCCCGCGAGACAGAAGTGTTGCGCCATGTCGCGGCCGGATGTTCCAACAAGAGCGCTGCGGATGATCTGGGCATCTCTGAAGACACCGTGAAGGGACATATGAGAAACATCCTCGGCAAGCTGCATGCCAATGACCGCACGCATGCCGTTATGATCGCTATGAAGCGGGGACTTTTCGATGGATAAGCCAGCTATCGCGCCCGTTCGCGCTTTGCCGATCTCCCGCCACGCAACTGTTTCAGTGTGTTGGTGACCCGGGTCTTGATCTCTGCCAAGGTGGAAGGTGCCCCTTCATAGGCCTGTCGAGCGGGTACTGTGACAAGCACCTGTGTGCCACAGCCTTCTTGGCTGAGACATTGGAAGCGTGATCCGATCGTAGTTGCGCGCTCCTTCATGCCGGCAAAACCCCAATGTCCAGCACGGGGGGCGCTGGTCACACCGGCGGTGTCGAAACCCGTGCCGTTGTCCTTGACCGTCACGGTCAGGCACTTCGCTTCGAATCGCAAGGTGACCTCAATCTTTGAGGCCCGGGCGTGTGAAAACGCGTTCGTGATAGCCTCGCGACCGATGTACAGCAACTCCTGCCGCACTTCAGTTCTGATGGCCGTCTGCCGCCCAACTGCCTGCACTAGGAAGACCACCGCCGCCTTGTCGTTCCATTCAGCCGCGATGGACTTGAACGCCTCAGGAAGATCGACTTGCTGAGAGTCGCTGGCACGCAAACGGCTGACGCGATCTCTTCCCTCTATCACAATTCGCTCTGCCGTTAACAGAGCGCTTTCGAGCGACTGGCGTGTGCCACTCTCCGGTGGAAGTTCCTGCGCTGCAACGTGGAAGCGGAGCATAAGTCCCTGTACTCCCTGCAGCAGGGTGTCGTGCAGATCACGGGCGATCTGGATCCGCTCATCAGCTCGCGCTTCTGAACTTTTTCTGACCGTCGCAGCTACAGAGCGGACCCGCATACGCAAACCGGTGATGAAGATCGCCGTTGCTCCGCCGAGGCAGAGGATAAGAAACGTCTCTGTTTGGTAGAACGACGGTTTTACGGTGAACTGCAACGATTCGTCTGGCTGGCTCCAGGCGCCCTCCCCATTCGAGGCCGCTACGGCGAACCTGTAGGTGCCGGGTCGCAGTCCTGTGTACACCGCCTCCGACCGTCCGCTCACATCTTGCCAGTCCTGATTGATTCCTGCGAGCTTGTACTTGTACTTCACCTTCTCGGGTGCGGTGATGTAGGCACCGAAATACTTGATACGAATGGTGTGGTATCCGGGATCGATCAGGTGATCGGCCCGCAGGGGAGTTCCATCGACGGTAGCGGAAAGAGTACCCAGGGTAGGGGCAGTGCTGCTGGGCTGAAGCAATTCCGGGTTGACGGAAACCACGGTATTCGAGGTAACGAACCAGAAAGTTCCTGCTGCATCCTGCACCGCCGAGGGCAACGAAAAAATCTGCGGCGACGGTCCGATGATGTCGCCTTCAGAAAGAACCTCTGAGTGCATACCGTAGCTGGGAACTTTTATCCCGTTCGCTACCTCCCCGGCTCGAATGCGCACGATGCCGTGCAGGGTGTTCAGCCACAGATCGCCGTTCCGTGCTTCGAGCAGTCCCGAAACGCCTTCCACGGTTGCTGGGTCTGCAAAACGAAGCGTCTGGAAGCGATCTCCAACCCGAAGGGCAACGCCGTAGGACCCACCTGCAATCAGGCCGAAGCGGCTCTCCAGAAAGACCTGGATGATGCCTATGGGGCGTGCCGAATCCACTTCGAAAGTACGGCCTTTGTCGCCCTCCAACAGACCGACGCGGTTATCAATGAATCCAGCCCACAACCTTCCCCCACGATCCATAAACAGGGAAAAGGGTGTCTCTGCGGGGATTCCGGGCGTCTCCACACGCGACCAGGTTCCATCGGTAAATCGCCAGAGTCCCTGCCGCGTATAGGATGCGAAGAGAAGATGATCGTCGTTGCCGACGATCTCGCGGTTGAAGATTGCTGGTACGCCAGGCGGAGGTGGTATGTGCTGGATGCGTTCCCCCTCGTAACGCCAAAGACCTCGATTTTCGCTCAGCCACAAAACACCCCTGGCATCACAGTGCGCAAAGATCGGTTCACGAAGCGGCCCGTGTTGTTGCATACGGCCGTCGTGCATGGATTGTGGGGGTAACGCTTGACCTGCAAGCCAAAGATCACCGCCGGGGCACTCGGCAAGCGCTGCGTGGGGCCCGATGCGCTTATCAACGATGCGAATGAGGTGAGGTCGGCGGAAACGGTCCAGGCCGTGCGCCGTGCCCACCCACACGTCTCCAGCGCCGTCTTTGAAAAGGGCGACGGCCTCGTCCGAGGTAAGCCCGTCCAGTGAGCCAAACGCTTCTGAACGTTGCGCCATCGAATCATCGCTGGACTTGGCTGACGATTCTGACTGGGAACTCAGCGATACCCGGTGCACTCCACTTTGAGTTGTGATCCATAGCGAGCCGATAGAATCGAAGAGAAGGTCGTGACCATCGCCAGGGATGCTTGCCGGAGCAAGTGCAGAACTCTTATCCCAGAGCAGACGCCGGGTAGAACCGTGAACCGGCCCCGGGTTGTTGAACTGAAACCAGATGCTGCCATCCGGGGCTTGAGCGAAGCGACCCGACATGCCTCCCGGCTCGTTTGTCTTCGTGGGCTGTTGCTCACCCGGAGCGAGCTTCCAGATTGCCGCGTCCGTTGCCAGCCAAAGGTTTCCCGAACGATCAAAGAAAACTCTCCTGATCTCTTCGGACGACATCGAAGCGTTGGCGACCTGCTCCCAGTAATCCGAACGTAATCGAAACAGGTGGTTTCTGGCGATCGTCAGAAGACTGCCGTCGGGCGAATCCAGGATCTGACTGACCTGCCCGCTGGGCAAACCGTCTTTATCTCCGTACACACGAATGACACGGTGATTTCTGATATGTGCGAGGCCCCGCACGCCGAAGCCGATCCAAAGCGAGCCGTCCTTGCCGCTGTGCAGCTCGGAGATCTGAGTCACGGGCAGGGGAGGATCCGTAGGCTGTGAATGGAACGGGGAAAAGCTCAACCCATCAAAGGTGTAAAGGCCACTTTCTGCAG
>CAXTGN010000010.1:0-2192 GCA_964243455.1 uncultured Acidobacteriaceae bacterium | reverse complement strand
AGCCAAAGTGTTCCGTCGGGATCCTGCGCAATGGAGGAGATGTTTAAAGGCGCGCCGTCACGGGGCGTCCAGCCGGTGTGATCCAGCTGCGTCAGCCGAACTGGCTGGGCCAGGCCTGCCGGAACCCAAAACAGAACTGCTAGCCCAATTAGGCAGGTGGATAGATCTGAGCCGTAGCGCGGAGTAAGGGCCCTCCAGAACTGCCTTAGCCAGGAGACAGCGCCAGACGCCTCGTCATGTTTATGGACGATGCCCCGGCCGCGTTCCTCACGAGGAAGCACACCAGGGGTGCATTTGCCCTCCGAACATAGTCGCATCGGCCAACTCCATAATTTCGACCAGTATAGGAGTCCTCAGCCATCGCGCACGCTTTTCTCATCCGCTTTCCGCAATGGTCGATGCTGAACCGTCGTGGCAACCTGAAGCTGTCTGCGTGCGACATCGCATTAGGCATTACTCCGCTGCCGTCTTTATGCAACGATCTGTCAATCCTGAAGACCTCCGACCAGCTGCCGCAGAAGCCACGTCCGGCTAACAGTTAACTGCCACCTCTATACGTCGTAGATCCCGCTCGCTCACGCTCCCAACCCATCCTTGTAGGACATTTCAGCTTTGGCAGATGGGATGAGAAGGCGAGCTGCCTCTGATACAACCTCGCCAGGAGGTAACACATGCCCCGAGCCGTCGCTTTGCCAACTGGTAACCAACTACAGCCTCTTCTTGAGAGGATGCCCAGCACATTCACGATCGGTATAGATTTGGGAGACCGATATAGTCATTGCTGTATCCTCGACCCTTCTGGCGACGTGATCGCTGAGGGCCGTGTGCGGACGACACCGCATGACTTTGCTGATCATTTCAAGAGCCTTGCACCGGCTTTGATCGCGATTGAAGTGGGATCCCACTCGCGTTGGATCAGCCAGAAGTTGCTGGAATGGGGTCACCAGGTCGTTGTTGCCAACCCTCGGAATCTTCCGATGATCACAGCCAATATCCGCAAGTCCGACAGAGTAGATGCGCACATGCTTGCTCGTCTGGTGCGTGTCGATCAGCGACTCCTATCTCCTGTCACCCATACGCCCAAGGAGGACTACCCAGCGGTGGCTCGGCTCCGAGCCCGCGATTTGCTTGTTAAGTCGAGGACAAGGTTGATCAATGCCGTGCGCGGTATCTCGAAGGCCGCGGGATTACGTATTCCGTCCAGCAGTAGCGGGTCATTCGTCGCCAAGGCTATCGAGTGCCTCTCAGAGGAGCTCCGACCCAGTTTAATTCCATTGATCAAGACCATCGCGCACCTGAGCAAGCAGATCAAGGCACTCGACCTCGTAATCGAGAATCTTGGTCGCGAGAAGTACCCTGTAACCGCCCAGCTTCGTCAGGTAGCGGGCGTCGGCCCGGTGACGTCATTGGAATACATCCTGACCATCGGTAATCCGAAGCGATTTGCGAGATCGCGCGATGTGGGGGCTTATCTGGGGCTTACACCGAGGCGCGGTCAGTCTGGAGAAAACGGATCCGCAGCTTAGGATCAGCAAGGCCGGCAACAAACGATTGCGCTTCCTGCTCGTTCAGTGTGCACAGTTCGTCCTGGGTAGGTTCGGCCCAGAGAGCGATCTAAAAAACTGGGGACTGACACTGGCTTTACGCGGCGGAGCGAATGCGAAGAAGCGGGCCATCACCGCTGTCGCTCGGAAGCTGGCAGCGCTGTTACACCATCTGTGGACCACCGGTGACGTATACCAGCCCTTGTTCAAGGCGACCATCGCTGCCTGAGCTCAAACCTGCGACAGGAAACCCCAACCCAAGCTAGCTGTCTGATTGAACCTACTGACCGTGTCTCCGGTGACTGCGTCCACCTCTCAGGCTTGAATGCCGATGGCAGATTGCAGCGCCGAACTGATCTGAGGACCCCAATGTGCACCTGGCTTCTAAGGAGCCACCCAGAGTGCGGATGGAAGCGCGGTCAATCGGGACAAGACACAGCAGCTAACAAGACGTCAGCTGGCACCGCGAGTCCGCCGCCCCTGCCTGAGGAACGCCGCTACTACGCCTGAAACAGGCGAAATGCGCTGATTCAGGTTGACCTGGTAGCGCCTTCTCATGGCAGAGAGGTGACATTTCTACTTGGGCGCTACAGTGCAATGTTCGCGCTCAGTAGAAATGACAGGGTACGGCGCCCAATAGAAATGTCA
>CAXTGN010000009.1:22624-27113 GCA_964243455.1 uncultured Acidobacteriaceae bacterium | reverse complement strand
CGGTTTCCAAGACGCGCAGCACATAACAGTGGACGAAGGGCCGTAGAAGCTCATCCGGCGTTGCGCTTTGCGTTGTCAGCATCGTGCCTCCACAACAAGGCTATGCTTTCTGCCCTGGGCTCGAGTAAGGCAAATCCATCTTTTCGACATTGTGCAGGTCCATCTGAGTCGCCTTCCACTCGCCGCTCTCTTTCAACAGCGTGAACGACACAAGCATGTCGTTCTCTTTCGCCAGATCGAGCTTGCCGTCCGGAGTCATGACCGGGCTCTTCCAGCTTGCCTGCACAATGATCACGTTGGGTGCAATCTGTCGAACGTCAATCAGTTGCAAGGGCGGCGCGGTGACGCCATGGTACGGTCCACCGGGTTGTGTAGAAAGCCGAGAGCCTTCTCGACCCCGGCTCGACCCTGGACCAGGGTGCCGAAACGGTTGACGGTGTTGGCATCGGAGGTTTGCAGGAGGCCAAGTTGGTGGGCGTCGTGATGGTTCCAGGCCTGGATCCACTTCCTTAGGAAGTCTTCCGCCACTGCGCGGTCAGCGGGGGAGTTGATTGATCGTTCTGCTTGGAGGAAAGGCGCCGCAGCGAGAGCGGTCCCAGTGACGAGGAAACTGCGACGGGTAGTCGAAGAAGTTTTCATGCTCGAAGCGTATCGAGCCGGATCAATCAGAGCCTAGTACGAAGCCGACATGAACGGGAAAGATTGTCGCGTTCTTACTATCGAGGGCCTGAGTGGCGCTTCTACTCTTCTTCCAGAACGACGGAAGAGGAGCGAGCCATGGCAAGTGGAACTGTAACGTTGGGCATTCAGAGCGCTGTACCGACAGCCCGCAGGCGGCAATTGGATCATCGCTTCTATACGGGAATGGCCTTTGCGATGGCCGCTGGCGTATTCGCCGGTTTTACGAAGACCTACTACGCAAGAACCTACTTCCACAGTCCTGCAATTCCGTTCTGGGTCCATGTTCATGGAGCAGTATTCACCGGGTGGATTCTGTTTTACCTGCTTCAGAACCTGCTTGCGATGTTTGGACAGATGAAGCTGCATCGCAGCCTAGGCATCCTTGGTGGGCTGCTCGCGTCAGGTGTCGTGGTGCTTGGATCCGCAATCGCTCTTCGCCAGGCGCGTCAAGGGCGATTCTTCCCCTTTCCTGATCGGTACAGCGTGTTGGCTGTTTCTTTCGGCCAGATCGCGCTCTTCGCCATCTTCATCTATTTTGGTTTGCGACTTCGGCGAGATGCTGAGACGCACAAGCGCCTGATCCTTATGTCAACGCAACTGTTCTTTTTCCCTGCCTTCGGCAGGCTCCTGCACGGGATCAATCTGCTGACTCTTGGAATAGCATTATGCTTTTACTTCGCCGGCCCCATCTACGACCTGTTAAGCAAAGGATCGATTCACCGTGCCTACCGCTGGGGCGTGCCGCTCCTGGTTGCCACTATGCCGCCCTTCGCCGTCATCGCCTCTCATGCAAGTGCCTGGCGCTACATCGCGGACAAGTGGTTGCTATGAGCTAGAACCGACCCATCGGCCCCTTGGACGATGGCTCCATTGCGAAATGGATCAGATGCTCCGGTTCTATCTCCTGTAGCGCAGAGGTTGGGGCTTCCCCTGCGAATTCACGGAAGTCCCGAATCATGTGCATGTGGTCATGGTACTGGGCAGCATGGGCGATCTGGGTCCAGCTTAAGGAACGCTCTGTTCTGAGGCGAAGAGCATGACTGAAGCGTGCGATGCGGGCCAGGGTCTTCGGGGACATACCTGCGAAGTCGAGAGATTTCCGCTCAAGCTGACGGAGGCCAATGCCCATCTGTCTGGCGACCTCAGCGACCTTGAGACTTGCCTCAGGCGTGGTCAGCAAATGAAGCGCGTTCTGTACGGGGTCGATGGGCGGAAGGTGCGATAGTTGCCGCAGAAAGTACGAGTCCAGAGCTCTTGCCCTCTGTGAGAACGAGCTTAGGTTTCCTAGCTGCTGGTGAAGCCGCGATACGTCCCTGCCAAGAAGCGCATGACCCTCCGTCCCCGCGTTGGAGAGCAGTGCTGTAGGAAACCCAAATAGCCCGTGGAAGCCGAAAGGTTGAAACATCACCACGAGCGACTCGATGTCTCCCCTGATAATCAGCCGCGAACGGCGCCAGCCCTGAGGTCCAATGACTGAAATGGCGTTCGGTTCTTCGATTGTCTCGGAACCATAGTTCCGAACCTCGTACGACCCGGCGAACTCAAATTCAAGCATTACGCCAAGTCGCGCGACAACCGGCTCAACCAGCTCGCGTGCGCCGAGGTGTGCCTGCCGTTGCACATACGTGCGAATGTATGGCAACAGTGCAGGGTCGGGAGAAGCGCTTTGCACGGTAAGCATCAGGCTCCTTCGAGGCCGGTACGAAACGGAGGGTGACCGCTACTCGTTTAGTAGAGCTCGCGTTTCGTAGATCGTACTTAGGCGTGTTTCATCTAGCTAATGAAATACGACATCCTCAGTGGGTACGGCCTTCAATGCGAACGAATTCTACCCGCGACTGTTTCCAGATCGGAATATCCTGGTCGGCAGCATTCCACAGAGTGAGGAAGTCTGTATACGCAGCTTGTGCTCCAACAAAGTCGCGTGACTGCACGTAGGCTCGTCCAAGCTGCAAGCTGGCCAACGCTCCAATAGGGTCGTTGACGACCATTCCAGGATCTGATGGAACTCGCCTGCTGCGTCACTACCGCGATGCAGCATCAGATAGGCCAGGCCTCGTACATAAACCGGATAGAGCGTTCCGTAAAAACCGGAAAAGCTGCTCTGCGGGGAACCCAATTCATAAGGAATGTTGGCTTGCAGGAGTGCGATTGCCTTCGCAGCGTCGTGACGATCCAGCGCGACAAGTGCGCGGATGACCGGAACGTAGTGAAATCGCACGGAGGTATCCTCCAGAAATCGGCGTTCCAAGTCGCCCGCGAGAGCTTCGGCTTCATTCGAGTTCTCAGAAAGAGCAAGCGCGAAGGCAGCACCGTACTCAGCGTCTCGCCCATTTGAAAGGTCGAGCGCAGCGACTGCTAATTGCTTCGCCCGCTCGCGATTGCCGAAGAAAGCTTCTCGCAGCGCAGCGCCGCTTTCCGATCTCGCAGCGGCTTCTCGCCTGCCCGATTGCCGCATGAAACTGACTGAGCGCTCCGACATCTCGCGCGCCTTCTCCAATTGTCCTTGATAAGCGAAGGAAGATGCCTGCTGACCCGCAATCATGTCCTCGGTACCCGATCTTTGTTCCGCCATCGTCACCGCCCGCAACGTTGCCGCTTTGTCTTCGGTAAGAAAAGCTATGCGGAACTGGTCAAGGGAATAGTAGGGGATGTTCAGGTCCCGGGCTGCCGCGCGCTCGCCGATCTGCTGAGCGTCCTTGTAACGTCCGAGCGCGATATCGTTCAGAGCAACGAAGTGGTACGCCAGGGCGAAGTCCGGGTGAATGGCGACTAAATGCTTCGCGTTCTCGACGGCCTTTGCATACTGGCCGAACACCCTGAAAATAAGGCCAGTCCGAAAACCGTACGTACCCGCGTCCGTCGGGTAGACCTGAGCCCACGTCTCGCAGGTCTGTTCTGCCTGTTCGAGATTTCCTGTCACCTGCAACTCATACGAAGCGACAATAAAGAACCTCTCATGGTCGCTGGCATGGTCGCGAAATTCGTAGGCCTTGGCCGTGCTTTCGGCGGAAGACCGTTCCTGTCCAATGTCTCCGTAAAGGCGGCCCAGGATAGCCCACGCCGTCGCAAACTTAGGGTCCAGTTCCACGGCACGCTGCGCGAGCGGAATCGCGGCTGCGCTTCCGTTCTGATTTTCCACCCTGTCAGATTCGCTCAACGCCTTGAGAGCATCGAGGGATGAAGTTGTAGCCTCGTCTAAAGGTGTATCAAGTTTGCTGATCGAAGCGACGGACTCCCCTAAACGCTCCCTGAGGCTGCTTGCGATCGTGCTGAGAGCACGAAGCACATCCTCTTTCTTGCCGGCCTGGACCTGCTCCGTATCGAGGACGTCTCCTGTACTGCAGTTTGTGGCGTGAAGGGTGATGACATATCGGCTGCCAAGTAAGGCTATCGAGCCGTCGAGCATGGCGGCACTGTCGGTTCGCTGGCAGACTTCGCGAGCCACCTCTGCGGTCAACCGCGACTCCGGCGGCCGGCTCATCAGGCGAAGCGTATTCCGAATGCGCCGGTCGGAGACGAGGCTGAGCATCGGAGACTGCTCCAGCTGGACGGTGATGCCCGAGCGGAGAGTTCCGTCAAAGACGGGGTCGCCCGTTGAGTTGTCAAAATCGCTGATCACGATCGTCTTCTTCTCTTCGCGTACTGGCCGGGAGTGAAGCCTCCACCAAAGGAGGCTTCCTCCTGCGGTCACGAGCAGCAGTAGAAGGAAGAGCCAATAGCTTGATCTGCTCGCCTCCCGATGCTGCCCTGGCGATAAGGAGTCGGTTGCCAGGGCGTCGCCAGATTCGATTGTTTCGGAGGGTTG
>CAXTGN010000009.1:20673-22614 GCA_964243455.1 uncultured Acidobacteriaceae bacterium | reverse complement strand
CTGCTCCACCTCAGGACTGAGCGGCTGCATATCCCGGACCACAGGTGTTTCTGAGAAAAACTTCGGATCGGCATGGGTCTCGATTGGTTCGATCCGCGATGAGATCTCGAGATTCGCGATGAACCGGTAGCCGAGGGTGGGAACCGTCTCTATATAGGTTGGAGCACGCGGGTCGTCTCCCAGCCGCTTGCGAAGGATTGCCGGGGTTTTGGACGAAGAGGAGCAGAACTCTCAGCGCCCTCGGCTCGAGCGGGACTCGTTGTCCCTCGCGGAACAAGCAAAATTTAGATCGTCGAATTCAAATTTCATATAAGAGATAGGTCACAACGAGACCCCGACCTGCGACGAATCATGGCAGTCCTAGGAAAAGCCTAGGAAAAAGTTCATGGGAAAAAGGCGACTATTCCAGCGACATCAGGAAGGATGGCCCCATGCTCATAGCGCAGGAGGCTTCCAGATGAATCGTACCCCATCCCTATTGAAACTATCTCGGCCCGAGAAAAGAACAGCCATCATGGCCCTTGCCTTGTTCGCAATCGTGACCACTCACAGAACGGCAACGGCGCACGGGCAAAGTTGGTCTCCCACGATGGTCACCAACAACCCCGCCAATCTGATGGTCGGTCGCGAACAGATCATCGATTCCATGAACCGCGGGGGTCTCAACTACACCAGTCACAGCAGCACCCAAGAGCTCTTTACCGTGACCAACGGTGCCGCCATCTGGATGGGCTACGAAAACCTTGTGATGGCCGCCGGTCCCATGGCCGGAAAACATCTCGTTCGCCGCGCGAACGAAGTCTACCAGCGCACAGGCGACGACTGGCTCCTCGTTGCGCGTCAGGCCACCTACATCGGTTTGGACGGAGCCATCCTCGCCGGCTTCGTCCCCACCACCTACACCCCTCCGCCCGACACTCCCGAAATTACGACCATCCATAAGCAGATCGAAGCCAACGGCCACGTTGTCGGCCACGCGATCGCGACCAATGACTACGCTACTCTCGAAAAGCTCTGGTCCCCCAGCCTCGTCGTCAACAGCCCCGACAACCGCATTCTCACGCGCGAACAGATTTTCGCGGCCATGCGCGAAGATAAACTCAAGTACGAAAGCGGTAGGTGAGTCCTGAAGCCTTCTTCGTCACAAGGGACCTCGCCGTCACGATGGGCCACGAAGATCTCGTCATGGCGAACGGGCCGATGGCCGGCAAACCGCTCAAGCGCCGCTATACCGATGTGTGGCAGAAAACCGGCGACAGCTGGGTCTTGATCGCTCGCCAGGCCACCTTCATCGGCATCGATGGCGGCGCCGTCTACGGCCACCCTGATCCCACTCTAGATTCCACCTCTCTCGCGAAGCCCGCTCTCGCCGAGGCTACGGCTGTCACTGGATCTCCGGAAGACATAAAGGCGATAGAAGCGCTTGTGCGTTCGAATCCATCCGATCACGTCACCGAAGATGTGAGCTTCACCAATATCTTCGGCACTGTGCGCTTTGGCCGCGAGGACTTCATCAAACGCCATAAAGAGATCGCGGAAACCTTCTTCAAGGGTACAACTGGAAAGGGCTCAATCACCGAAGCTGCGCTTCATCCGACCAGACGTTGCCGTTGTCGATTGCGCCGGCGAGCTTAGTGGGTTTCAAAAGGTCTATCCTGGGCTGCCCGTGGGCAAAGATGGAATCCTACGGAACAAACTCTTGTTGGTCCTCATCAAGGAAAATGGGGTTTGGTGGATCACTGAATTTCACAACGTAGCTCAAACGCCCGAGGTCTAGTGCAGAACGAACATGCAACTGCATTATTTTTCTACGGAGATATCTTTCAGCGCCTGCGCAAAGGTCGGACTTGGCTTCTCATCAAACACGGCTAAGCACATCCGCGCCTGAAACCACAGATACTCCGGCACTGTTCTAAACTTGTCCGGATAATGCGCATCGTA
>CAXTGN010000009.1:19636-20663 GCA_964243455.1 uncultured Acidobacteriaceae bacterium | reverse complement strand
CGCTGATGGGCAATGATAGACGGATCATGCTCCCGCCAATAGGCCGCAACGATGCGATTCACCCCAGACTCATACGCATAGCCGCCTCCTGCATCAGGAACCTTGCGGCAAGCCTGCCACCAGCCCTCCAACTCCCGAGTGAATACCCAGTGATTCGCCCCAATCTCAAACTCCGCTCGCGCCGCATCCTCTGTTGTCCCCGGCCCCAGCAAGTGGAAAAACCTACTCTTCTGCTCATCCGTAAGCTGCTCCCAGGTACCCGTCGTTAAGGTATTTGTCTGAGAATCATAGCTCGCATAGGAAGCTAGATTTTTCACCGCGATCTCTGGAGGCGCGCCAGGACAACTCATCCCAGCCTCGGCGGTAGCTTTCACGAACGAATCGCGCAGCGCGGTCGCCTGAGCTCTTCGCACACCCGTTCCTTTGCTCTCCCCACCCATCCCTTGCCCCTGGGTCACCCCACAGGCCATCGTTATCACAACCCAGCCCACAGTCCGCGCCAAAGCCTTCAGCATCCCATCTCTCCTCATGGAACCTATGCGGCTAAGCATAAACGTGGACGCCAGCGGTCATCAGGATCTCTTTTCCGGCGTAAGTCAGTCTGGCTGAGCTCTAAGCCCTGTGCATCAACTCAGCACTCGATCACCTGCGGCTTGTGCTTCACGATACAACTATCTTCTGGCGATATCAGGCAATGCACTCACCGAGCACATGCTCGCTGCTTCGTTGACGTACCTGCACGGCATGTGGATGCGGCATAACTGCTGAGGTAAGCCCTAACGATGCGTAAGCTGAGCTGTTCTGCTTGAAAAGCGCTGTCTAGTAATAGCCTCTTCAGGTTCTTACAAACGCCTACTAACGAGAACACGGCACAGGGAATTTACCAGCCTGAATGCCTGTCATGGGCGGGTCCCCGCAAAGGCGTTATTGGAGACTGATCCTGGTGCCTATCGCCAAAACGACGTTGCCTTCTCAGGAGCTCATAAGACAAGGCTCTATTGTGCCCTCAACTCCTCTGAACGGTAAG
>CAXTGN010000009.1:17916-19626 GCA_964243455.1 uncultured Acidobacteriaceae bacterium | reverse complement strand
TTCCACCGATGATGGTTAGTACACTGTGCGTCGTCGGAAGGGGAGCCTGAGGAGCCCGGGTGACGTCCTGTGAGAGGACAGCGACATCTGCCAGCATGCCCGGCGCGAGCCGGCCTTTCTTCGTCTCCTGGAACTCTGCGAAGGCCGGCCCGCTGGTCAGGATCGCGAGCGCGTCATCTGGGGAGATCGCCTGTGGGTTCTTTGAATCCGTCATCACGCCGAACATCAGCCACGGGTCCATACCACCGTCGGACCCATAGGCCAACGGTATGCCCGCGGCTTCAAGTGCCTTCCGGGTCGGCCGGGACGTGGTTGCGCGACGACGATGCCGAGCTTGCGTGCCCGTGCCATCCGTTCCGGCGTGGTGAAACCGTCTCCATGTTCGAAGCGAAGCCGTAACGGACGCCAGGTCTCCGCGGGAGCCAGCTTTTCCATCTCGTCCATGACTTCATCCGTCATGGCGTCGCCCACGATGTGCAACATCGACTGATCCTTGCCGTTGAGTGCCAGTTTGAGCTGCCGGTCGATGAAGGCAACCGAATAATCCGAACGTCCTCGCCATCCCGGCTTATTGGCATAGTCCCCGGTCTGGTAGGCAAGCTCCTCAATCGGGGTGCCGTCCAGTGCGTACTTCACCCCGGCGACACGCACGCGCGGGCTCAGCAATTCTTCCCCCGCACCAAGCTTTTCGCCGACCCGAGCATCTTCGAGAGGCATTGGGAACCGCATGATCCTGATCCGTAGCGGGTCGTCCGGCTGGACGAAAGTCTTCTCCAGATAGCTCAAGCGCTGGTTCGTGGCCATGACCTGGACAGTGGTGACTCCTTGCGCAAGCCGCCGCTGGGTATAGCTATGGAAGGCCTGGACAGACGGCTCCACGCCGGCTTCGTCCGCCAGCCGGCGCTTGACCTCGTTCCCGGCTTCTTCTTCCAAGAGCCCGGTCAGATGGCCTGAGACATCGCGGTCGTAATGACCGGCTTCAGGGTCCCTCACCGCGTCCGTCAGCCCCAGCTTTGCCAGGCCCCGGGAATTCAAGATGGCTCCATGTCCCCACCACGAGGACACGATGACAGGATGGTCTCCGGCGGCTTTATCGAGGGCCTGCCGAGTCCCGCTGGGATGCCGGATGACTGCTTCCCCCACTGTTCCGTCAATCCAAGCGTCCTGGGGTGCAATCAGCCCCGTGGCCGCGACAGCATCCGCGAGTTCCGTGATCGATGGCTCCGGCCCGGGCCCGTGAGACCCGTTACCTGGAGGAAAGTAAAGTTGCACGCCGAAGCCCGCACCACCGACATGATCGTGGGAATCGTTGATTCCAGGCATGGCCATGCGGCCCTGCAGGTCGATCACCTTCGTCTGCGCGCCCGCAGTGGCCGTGACGGCAGCGTCGCTTCCAGCCAGTTCAATTCGTTCGCCCCGGATTGAGATAGCTTCCACCCAGGGGTTCGCCTTGTCGCCGGTGAAGATATGTCCATTTCGAAGGACGACATCGGGCACAGTAACAGGCGTTTGCGCAGCTACTGTGGAAGCAAGTACAAGCCCAGCGGCAAGCGAGGTAAAGAGGAACCGATCCATGCAGGGTCTCCAGGTGAGTGGGCACTCATTCTAGCCCGGCGCCAGACATATGGCGCGCGGTGGGATTCAATATTCGGGTCGCGCCCATGGGTCAACAGACTTCATCGTTCTCGGAGACAAAAATTCCAAGACCTT
>CAXTGN010000009.1:13882-17906 GCA_964243455.1 uncultured Acidobacteriaceae bacterium | reverse complement strand
CAAACTAGTTCTCGAACGCTATTCTCGTTCCATCAACAAGTTCTGTGTCTTCCAAGATCTTTTCGCAGCCCCGCCTTGCCAGAGCTTCGACCTGCAGCTTCAAATTCTGATCCTGTGTGGACACGCGAGCGTAGCCAATCAACATGCCACGTCTTGGGAGTTTCCGGAACCAGGCTTCTTAGCGGGCGTCTTCTACTCAAGATCAGCATGGCGAGCCTGGCTGAGATGAACCAAAGATGGCCATCCAACGCACACGCGCCGGACTCGAAGTTGCTCGCCAACTCGGTACAGTAGGCGGTCGGAAACGGCTGATGACGGGAAGCAGGATCAAGTCTGCAAAGAATCTGCTCGCCAGTGAAGTTCCGCCCAAAGACGTCGCCGTGCATCTCGGGGTCTCTGTACCGATGCTTATGAATGGATTCCAGCGTTCACACAATTATGAGGGGCTCTTCCATCCCCGGCAGGTCCAATACTGACGAAAAGTCGACTTCTGAGGATCAATCGGCCCTCACAAGGCTCGATAGCCCTTGAACACCTGTATGCTGTCGGCAAAGCTTTCACACCAATCATGAACGCCGACACAAATACCGTGAACATGCGTCCTCCGGCAGTCCGCGCCCTGCTTACAAATCCGTCACAGCGCATAAGGGATCATCGCTTCTACACAGGCATGTCAATTGCGATTGCAGCGGTCGTTTTCGCCGGTTTTGGAAGGACCTATTACTTCAAAGCGGAATTCCACACACCTGAACTTTCTCCGTTACTTCACCTGCACGGCGCGATTGCAACGCTCTGGATCGCGTTATACGTCGCGCAGAATGTCCTTGTACTGAACGGAAGAACTGACATTCACCGGCGTCTCGGTTGGGTCCTCGGGGCATTGGCGGTGCCGTTGGTCACTCTGGCCGTGCCCGTCGCGGTTCGATCCGTGAATCTTGGTCATTTCGCCCCTGCTCGCGATGCCTACACGTCCTTGCTTGTCTTTTCATTTCGTAATCTGTTCAACTTCGTCCTCCTTCTGGGAGCTTCCATCTATTGGAGGCGGGACATGGAGACGCACAAACGACTCGCTTTACTGGCAGTCGTTGCGTTGTTCTCAGATCCGGCAATCGGCAGGCTACCGATATCATCACCAGTGGTTTTGCTATTACTTTTCGTTGCCTTTCATGTTGCCGGGCCCGCTTACGATCTGGTTGTTCGTCGTCGCATCCACCGGGCGTACCTGTGGGCTGTGCCCTATCTTTTTGGTTCGATACTGGGCGCGATCGTAGTAGCACAATCGCACTTGTGGCATGTAACTGCGAAGTGGCTGATGAGATGACGGACGTAAGTCCTGATGACCGCCGTTCACGTCAGTTAGAGGTCGTTTCTGCTGGGGTATACCCATGTGAGACGCCCGGTTTGGGACAGATAAGTGTCCCTCAAAGATCGCAATCCTGCTATTGTGACAGAGGATGGCGAAAGTCAAAGAACCCAGAGTGACAAAAGAGGGACGGCGAGGCGGCCAACTCGTCGGCTTTCTGCGCGTCAGCTCCTTGGACCAGAAAGAGATGAGGCAGTTGGACGGTGTCACGCTGGACAAGCGGTTCGTCGATAAAGCCTCCGGCAAAGATCTGCACCGTCCCCAACTCGATCAGCTCCTCAGCTACGTTAGGGAAGGGGACACTGTGATCTGCCATGCCATGGATCGGTTGGCGCGGAACCTGGATGATCTCCGAAGGCTGGTCCTGGGTCTGACTGAACGAGGGGTGCACATCCGGTTCGAGAAAGAAAACCTGACCTTCACTGGCGAGGATTCGCCCATGTCCCACCTTCTGCTCAGTGTGATGGGTGCTTTCGCCCAGTTCGAACGGGACCTGATCCGAGAGCGCCAGCGAGAGGGGCTCGCCCTAGCAAAACTCAGGGGAGGTGCCTACACAGGGCGAAAGCCATCGCTCACTCCCGCCCAGGCGAAAGATGTGCGGAGACGGGTGCCGCCGGCGCATCGAAGACGGCTCTTGCCAAGGAGCTCGGGGTGGCGAGGATGACCGTCTACCGGTGTATTCATGCGGTGGGAAAGTGAACCGCTTACAGAAATCGCTTTACTGCCGTTGCGGGCAGGAGAAGATCATCGAGCAGGGAATGTGCGCTACCTGTTATACGCTCAGGCGCCAAGACGAGGCATACTTTGGGGGACTACGTGAGAAGGTGCTTGAACGGGACGGCTACTGTTGCCGTGTTTGTGGAGCTTCTGGAAGGCGGAAGAGATCAATCGTGGTCCACCATCGCGTTCCGGGTAAGTCTCTTTTGCACCTGATGATCTCGTTGTGCCTGCGGTGCCATGCCAAAGTAGGCCGTACAAAGCTGGTGCTGGCGGAGTTGCCGCCTCTCTTGCTTGTGCTGTGGAGAGAGCAGTACCCCTACGGCCAGGAGCAGATCAGGTTGGATTTCGCCGTGAGATCAGTTGTCCCAGAAGCAGTTCCTCGGTTTCAAGAAAGCGAATACAGCTAGATGGGATCCACGCAGAGCAGTTCACCCGACGATCGTAGCCGTGCCCACCTAACAGAGTTCGAGCCCCATACTGTTTCCGTAGATCTTGTGCTTGGCATCATCGTCCTCGCTCTCTCGGCCGCTGACCTTGTCGGCTGGTGGTTCCACATCCCGCTGCTCACCTCAGCGATTCCACACTACGCCACAATGAAGCCGAATACGGCTACGTGCCTAATCCTCCTGGCGCTTTCGGCATACTTCAGCAGAGGCTCGGAGGGTTCTGCGAGCCGACGCTGGCTAGCTATCGCGGGAGATGTTGCGGCCGGGACGGCGATGGTCATCAGCGGTCTCAGCCTTCTTGAATACCTGACTCACAGTAACTTCGCCCTCGATCAGCTGCTCTTGACTGTTCCCGTGGAGCGCTTTGGAGATCCGGCAGGAAGAATGTCGTTCGGCACGGCCGTTTGCCTTGTCCTGACCTCACTGACCTTTCTGTTGCTAGATCGCTTCCCAAGCCTGAGCACTACGTTCGCCTTACTTGCGAGCGTGCTGTCTGTGTCGGGCCTTGTCGGTTTCGTCTTTCAGGCAGGACCTCTTCAGGATGTTGTCTGGCTCAGGTCGCTTGCCGTGCATACGGCACTCTGCTTGTTGCTCCTGCAAATTGCCAGCCTGGCACTTCGTCCCGATCGTGAGCCGTACTGCTCTCTGACGCAGCACTGGACTCTCAAGGACCGCCGCCGTTACCTGTTGCCCGCAGTCACCCTGCTTCCTGTCATTCTTGCCTTCCCCGTCCTGTGGGGACTTCGCCTCCGGCGGTACGACGCGCCATTCGCTATGGCGCTCTTGGTCGTTCTACTGCTGGCCATACAAACGTTCATCCTGTGGAGGGACAACACCTCGATTGCGCGGGCCGAGTCGGATCTCCGCGAGAGCGAACGTCGGTCCTCTCGCATCCTGCACAGCATCGGCGACGCCGTGATCGTAACCGACCTGGACGCTCGCGTGACCAGAATGAACGCGGTGGCGGAAGCACTTACAGGCTGGACGGCGGATGAGGCCGCGGGGCAGCTTCTCTCGGATGTCTTCCGCATCGTGAATGAGCGCACAAGGCAGACGGTTGAGAACCCCGTAGACAAGGTTCGTCAACTCGGAACCATTGTCGGCCTGGCGAACCACACCCTGCTCTTGCGCCGAGACGGGACCGAAACTCATATCGACGACAGCAGCGCTCCCATCTTCGACGAGGCGGGAGTGCTCACGGGGATCGTCTTGGTATTCCGGAATGTGAATGAACGTAAAGAGGCAGAGCACGCCTTGCGTACAGGGGATGAGCGTCTTCGCATTGCACTGGATACAGCGCAACTCGGATCCTGGGAGCTTGATCTCTCGACAGGGCAGATGGAGTGCTCACGTATCTGCAAAGCGAACTTCGGACGACGGCCCGAAGACACCTTTGATTACCCTGACCTGATTGCGAGCGTTCACCCAGAAGATTTCCCCAACATGCAACTTGCCGTACAGCAAGCAATTAGCACGGGCTCGAACTACCGTGCCG
>CAXTGN010000009.1:1988-13872 GCA_964243455.1 uncultured Acidobacteriaceae bacterium | reverse complement strand
GAGTACAGAGTGATATGGCCTGACGAATCGGAACACTGGGTTCTCGCAAGTGGAAGAGTCATCCCAGATGCGGCCGGCCCACCTGTAATTATGGTAGGCGTAACGTTGGATGTGACGGAACGTCACCAAGCGGCGAAGGCACTCGTACAGAGTGAAAAGCTCGCCGCGGTAGGAAGGTTGGCATCCAGTATCGCCCACGAGATCAACAATCCGCTCGAGTCGGTGACGAACCTGCTGTATCTTGCTCGGGGCAGTGCTGAAGTCGCTGAGATTCACGAGTACCTGGACACCACTGAGCGTGAGCTTCGACGGGTGGCGGCTATTACCAGCCAAACTCTCCGTTTTCACAAGCAGGCGACCAGACCGGTGCCTGTCACCTTTGAGGACCTTGTGGGAAGCGTGCTCTCCATCTACCAAGGCAAGATCATCAACTCACGCGTCGAGGTGCGTCAGAGAGCGCGAGCGACAAGGCCGGTCCTTTGTCTCGATGGGGAGATTCGGCAGGTCCTTAGCAACCTGATTGGCAATGCCATCGACGTCATGCATCCTACTGGCGGTCATCTTTTGCTCCGCAGTCGAGCAGCAACTCATTGGGCCACTGGACAAAAAGGATTCGTCATCACGGTCGCAGACACCGGAGGTGGCATGTCGCCCAAGACGGTGACCAAGATCTTCGAACCGTTTTTTACGACTAAGGGAGTGGCCGGCACCGGTTTAGGTCTCTGGATCAGCCATGAGATCATCGCCCGGCACGGTGGGACAATTAAGGTACGAAGCAGTCAACGACAAGGCCGAAGCGGGACAATATTCACCATTATCTTGCCCTATGGCGCCACGGATGACCTCGGTGCAGGACGCAACGGAGACTCGACGCAGATGGTGTTGGAGAGCGCGTCGCGAGCCTAAGTACAATCCGGCGTCTCCGTGTTGGATGGCGTAAGCGCCCGCTCAAGGGTGATTGTCCGTGAAGCTGCGGCCGTCCCACGCTGATGTAGCAACTCTTCATGTTCCCTTTCCTTTAGCGCTCAGCTGGTACGTACAATCGGGCTGCGATGAAAGATCAGCACGTCGATTTGTCACATATCGGTAAGCGACCTGCCTCAAATCCTGCTTGCTTGGCCAAGCTCTCAGAGCACGCGATGTCATTTCACCATCTTGGCCCGAACTTACCGAAGTCGCTTTCGAAGACACTCGCCGCTCGCATGAGTGACGTTGCAAAAATGGTGGGTGTCGGACTCATCCACCTGGGCAATTGGAACCAACTGGATGCTGGCCGCCGCACCCCAAGTTCATGCCGACGGCGCTGAGTTGGCAAGAGCAGGATTTGTCGATCACAGCTGGATGCGTGCCACCATACCTGGCACTGCGCTGACCACGATGATTGATCGCGGGATGTGGCCGCCCAGAAAAAGCGCTGGGCAACGCAGAAAGCCGCAGCTCCTGATCGCATATCCCGCAAGCAGCTGCGTCTCCGAAGCGGATCAAGAAGACGGTCTCACCGAAGTCGGACAGAAAGGCTACGCCTGCGGCAAGGAAGAAGAATGCAGGGAAGGGAACGGGAGCAACTCAGAAGCGCTCACTTTGAGTAAAGCGGAGGAAAACGCTTCCAAGAAGAACGTCGGCAGCGGATCACCACCGAAACTTCCTCGATCTCCTGATCAATCAGAGCAGGTTCTGCCTGGGAATCTTTGGTGAAGCATGCAGCTTTCTTCGGATACATCGGCCAGACAGATTTGTCGGTACGTTTCGTCTCGACGACCACCGCGGCAAGGGTGAGAGAATTTGGACGATGTTCTTAAAGGCAGCGTCTTTCTGGCCGGAGTTGCGGGCCATAATGTTTGAGCGCGGATCTACATCCGTCAGGAGCTCCCTTTGCTTGCCAGGACATCTCAAAGGATCGTAATCGCGGCCGCCCTCCTGGCGGCTCCGCTCTCCGCCCAACAACTTCGCCTTACTCTCGATGTCCGTCAGGCAGGGCACCCAGTGAGCCCGACCCTCTACGGCCTCATGATCGAAGAAATCAATCACTCGATTGACGGCGGACTCTATGCTGAACTCGTGCAGAACCGGGCCTTCCATGCCGACTGGTCGGGCACACCTCCCTGGGACCTCATTCGCAGCGGCTCCTCTCAGGCGACCGCCGCACTGGATGCCACATCAGGACCTTCCGGGGCTCTGTCCAGCAGCATGAAGCTCACGGTCGCGGCCGCTGCTCCCGGTAGTGAAGCCGGGCTTACCAACCCTGGCTACTGGGGCATCGGTCTTGCACCCAATACCACTTACAACGGTTCCTTCTACGCCCGCGTTGCCGCTGACAGCCCCGGCCCGATCACCCTCAGGTTGATCAACAACCGCACTGGCGCGGTACAGGCGAGCACGAAGGTCATGCCCAAGCCTGGCGGCTGGAACCGGTATCCCTACACCCTTAAGACAGCAGACATCGCCCCTTCTGCCGACAATCATCTTGAGCTGACCGTCGCACATTCAGGAACTCTCTGGCTCCAAGTTGTCAGTCTGTCCGGACCCACCTTCCACGATCGCCCCGGCGGTCTCCGTCCAGATCTAATGCAGTTGATGGCGAACATGTGCCCGACTTTTCTTCGCATGCCCGGCGGCAACTTCCTTGAGGGCAACACACTCCAGGACGCGTATGACTGGAAGAAGACAATCGGCCCCATCGTTGACCGCCCCGGCCATAACGGCCCCTGGTTCTACTGGTCCACCGACGGAGTCGGCCTGCTCGAGTACCTCACCTGGTGTGAGGACCTGCACATAGAGCCGGTGCTGGCCATTAACGCCGGCTACGCGCTCAACAACACACACCTGGCGCCCGGCAGGGAGCTGGAGCCGCTCGTCCAGTCCGCCCTGGACGAGGTCGAGTACGTGACCGGCGAAACGTCCACCCACTGGGGTGCTAATCGCGCTAAAGATGGCCACCCCGCGCCCTTTGCTCTGCACTACATTGAAATCGGCAACGAGGACTACCTGGACAAGTCGGGCAGCTATCCAGCGCGCTATAAGCAGTTCGCCGACGCCCTTCACCAGAAGTATCCGCAGTACAAACTGATCGCGACGGACGGTAACTCCGAGTACACCACTCGTGTGGCCAGTCCCGAAGTGTCCGACGAGCATTACTACAAGGCGCCATCGGAGATGATGGACCTGGTCCGCCACTACGATCACGCTCCGCGGAGCGGCCCCAAGATCTTCGTGGGTGAGTGGGCCACGCGCTCGGGAGCACCCACACCCAACTTCGGCGATGCACTCGGTGACGCGGCATGGATGACCTCGCTCGAGCGCAACAGTGATCTCATCGTGATGGCCGCGTATGCACCTCTGCTTACCAATGTAAGCCCCGGAGCCATGCAATGGCTCACCGACCTGATCGGGTACGATGCTGCCGGTGCCTACGGTTCACCCAGTTACTATGCCCAGTCCCTCTTCGCTTCCCATCTCGGCGACACGACAGTTCCCGCGCGCCTTTCGCAGGAAGATGATCGCCTTTTCTATTCCGCGACGAAGGACAGTCACACAGGCACCCTTCACCTTAAGTTAGTCAACGCTCATAACACCCCGGAAAGACTTACGGTTGACGGACTTCAAGGCGGAGCCACCGCAAGCCTCTTCAGCCTGCACGCCGCTACCTGGAACGACACGAACTCAATCACCGATCCGGCGCATATTCGTCCCGTACACTCCACCATCGCCGTGTCTCATGGCGAGTGGTCCCATACGATCCCGGCGAACACCATAGAGGTGATCGACATTTCCTCGCACTGAGCTGACCGCCCGACCTGGTCCTACTTGGACAATTGGCTCGAGCCAGTCACAAGGAAGGTCGTGCCGGGTGCGTCATTTCTGTCTGGCTGGCGTCCGCTCAGCGAGACGGTGTAGGTTCCAGGCAAGATCTGGCGTGTCCCTGTCTGATCGACCTGACTCAGCGATCTTGGATCGATCTGGAGACTCACGTGCGCCGACGCACCAGCGGCCAGGTGGATCCGCTGAAACCCAGCGAGGACGCGATTTGGCGTCCCATATCCTTTGGGCTGGGTGAGGTAGACCTCCACGACCTCGTCTCCAGCGACAGCGCCGGCATTTGTGACCTGGCAGCCTACTGTCACGGGAGTTCCGGCCTGCACCTTGGCTGCCGAGAGTTTCACGGGTCCGTAGGAGAACTTTGCGTAGCTCAGCCCATAGCCGAATTCATAAAGGGGCGTGCCTACAAAGTACCGGTACGTTCGGCCCTTCATGGAGTAGTCCTCAAAGGGCGGAAGCTGACTTGTGTCGGCGTAGAAAGTGAGCGGAAGTCGTCCAGCCGGATTGTTGTCGCCCGCAAGCGTTTCGGCGATGGCCGTCCCGCCTTCTTCGCCGGGATACCAGGCTTCCAGCACCGCCTGGGCATGCTCCTGCGCCCAGTTCACCGCCAGGGCGCTGCCATTCTGGAGAACCACCACCAGCGGTTTGCCCGTCGCGGAAAGAGCCTTCAGAAGGTCTTCCTGCGTTGAAGGCAGGTTGATGCTTGTGCGATCTCCGCCGGTGAAGCCGTCCAGCTTTACCGGCATCTCTTCGCCTTCCAGGGATGGCGACAGGCCGACGAAGGCGACGACGACATCCGCCTGCTGGCTTTGCCGAAGCGCTTCAGCACGGAGCACGTCGGCAGGAGCCTGCCAGGTAAGATCGATGCCGGCGCTTCCTGTGCCGTGACGGTATTCCAGCTTGACCTGATGCGGCGCCGTGCTGTCGACATGCACCATAGCCTCGTTCACCGCGCCACGTTCACCGGTGTGCGCCGTTCCGCTCTTCACCAGGAGCTTGCCATCGAGAAAGAGGCTGTATCCTTCGGCGTTCTCGCAGGCGTAGCAATAGTTCACGCGCACGCCGAGCTTGTAATCGCCGGGCGCAGGCGGTTGGAAGGTGCCGCTCCAGCGCACGGAATAGTTGTTGCGCTCCATGCCTTGGATGGGGGCCACCTTGTCCCAGTTGAAGTTGATTACCCGGTCGATGCGGGTCAGCACGGGCTTGCCCCCAAAGTCAGGGGAACTGAAGTACTCGGCCCTAAGTCCCTCGCCGGTACCTGACGCCGGATGCAACGCCGTGTGCTCAATGGGCATGGCGAGACCAGTTACCAGGCTCGATCCCTGCGCATAGGTAACCGCTGCGGAAGCGAACCGCTTTTCCATGCCGTTGAGCGGGTACACCGGGGACGCCGGTGGCCCGTTGTAGTTGCCCTGCAGCGATTGCACAAGCTCGGCGGTAGGGCCGACAACGGCAATGCGGTGGAGGTCCGCGCGAAGGGGCAAGGTTCCCGCTTCGTTCTTCAACAAGACCATGGACTCGCGTGCCGCTTGCAAGGAAAGCTGCCGGTGATCGCGCGAGTTCACCTCCGACATCGTCAGTCGTCCGTAGGGGTAGCTTGCTGGTGGATCGAACATGCCGAGTTGGAAGCGGGCGCGAAAGAGCCGTCGCAACGCCGCATCCAGGTCTGCCTCGGTTACCAGCTTCTGCCCTACCGCATCCACGAGTGCGGGAAAGGCCTGGCCCTTGCCGAAGCCGCACTCCAGGTCGGTGCCGGCCTTGAGCGCTGCGGCCGCAGCATGGGCCATGTCCGGGGCGTAGTGGTGCCCCGTATTCACGTCTGCCACAGCCGCACAATCGCTCACCACATAGCCGTCGAAGTGCCATGCATCCCGAAGATGCTCCTGGAGTAGCATCTTGCTGGCGCAGGCGGGTGCACCGTCAATCGCGTTATAGGCGCACATGACCGATTGCGCGTGGGCTTCCGTGACCGCAGCGCGGAACGCCGGCAGGTACGTGTCTTCGAGATCATATGGACTGACATCGACATTGAATTGATGACGGATCGGTTCAGGACCGCTATGCACCGCATAATGTTTCGGGGTGGATACCACGCGGGGATGGTGTTGATCATCGCCCTGCATGCCGGTAACAAAAGCCACGCCCATGCGGCCCGTCAGGAACGGATCTTCTCCGTAGGTTTCCTGGCCGCGTCCCCAGCGGGGATCACGAAAGATATTGATGTTGGGTGCCCAGAAAGTGAGACCAAAGAACATTTCATGGTCATCGTGCTGTATTGCTTCGTTGTACTTCGCTCGGGCTTCGGTGGAGATGGTCTGCCCCATACGATGAACCAGATTCGTATCCCAGGTCGCCGCCATGCCAATGACCTGCGGGAAATTGGTGGCCGTGCCTGCAAACGCGACGCCGTGCAGACCTTCGTTCCACCAGGCATAGCTCGGGACACCGAGGCGCGGAATGGCAGGTGCGCGGTCGCGCATCTGCTCCACCTTCTCCGCCAACGTCATACGCCCAATCAAATCATCGACGCGCTTGTCCAGGGGAAGCGAGGCATCCCGAAAAGCAAACGAAGCGGAACCCGTCGCCTGCTGGCCAGAGCCTGAGCAAACGGCACAGAGCAGTGCGGTTGTGGCGAGGAAGATGAGGGGCACCTTGCGCATGCTGCGTCTCCGTTTGCGGACTGCGAACTCGAATTGCCGGTTCTTATCTGGTCGTCACTTCCATGACCTGGACGGAGTACGGCGGCATCTGGTGGTTCATTGTGGGGCTCGCCTTGAACGTCGACCTCACCGGGACGATCCGTTTAGGGTCGGTAATGGTGTTTGTTTCCGCCGGGTTCGTACCGGCAAGCGTTTCGAGCAAACCATCGCCTGCGATCTTTGAAGCGCCGTCCAGGTGAATTGCCACCTTTTGTGGCAGGGAAGAACCATTCACAAGTTTCAGGTAAAGCTTGCCTCCGGCACCCATCGTCGCCGAGTAGAAGAACGTACCGCTGGCATTATTCACAGTCGAGGCAGGCACCGTGTCGCCCAGGTACTTCGCAAACAGAACCTGTGCGTAGTACGAAGGCGACCCGTAGCTGGTCATGGCGTCGTAGCCAATAAGATCGCTCTCCCACTGCATCCCGCCGGGGTTGACGTTCACAAAGAGTGGAGCGTACGAAGTCATGACGATCAGATCGCTGTTGCGCTCGAAGCTCGTCATCAAGGCCGCATCCCCCAGCGCCGCATTGAGGTCCGGTGTGGGTGAGCCTTCCCGGGTCGCCCACTCACCCACGAAGATTTTGGGTCCGTTGCGGTCGGCAGTGTCGTACTGGGTTGTGTGCTTAAAACTCTCGACGGTCCGGAGATAGTAGTGATCGTCCTGGACATCGGGCTTGCTGTTCTTCAGCGTTGTTGTGGCGATGGTCTGCAGGTCTGGATACCGTGCCTTGATGGCTTTGTTGAATTGTGCGAAGCGCCCTTCATAACTCCCGGAGCGGTCAAACCAGTCTTCATTGCCGATCTCGACGTAGTGCAGCGGAAACGGCTGCGGATGCCCCAGCTCGGCCCGCCTCGCGCCCCACTTCGTCGTTGGCCCGCCACTCACAAATTCGATTTCGTCCAGAGCGTCCTGCACAAAGGGATCGAGGAAGGGGCCGGGATTTACATGCGCCCCTTTCAGGGAGTATCCCGCGTACACCGCCAGCACGGGCTCGATGCCGAGATCTTCCGTCCACTCCAGGAACTCGAGCAAACCCATCCCGTCGCTGGACTGATAGTGCCACGGACTCGGATGCGTGGGCCGATCGACCAGCGGGCCAAGGGTGTTCTTCCAGTCATAGCGGTCCTGGATCTCGTCACCCTCAAGATAATTACCACCCGGCAAACGCAGAAAGGTCGGCTTCATCGCCTGCATCAGGCTCATCAGGTCGGATCGGTTTCCGTTCTCCCGCCCTTTGAAGGTGGGCGGAAACAAAGACACGAGATCGAGCCAAACCTTGCCCGTGTGTCCGACGGTAAGCAGGAGATGGTTGCCCGAAGAGGCATCGACTTTGCCGATGATTAACGTGAATTGGTACCTGTGCCACGCAGTAGAGAGCGGCGCGCTTCTAGCGCTGGCAGCCACACGTCCGGAGTTGTCGTTCACAAGAGACACGCTGACAGGACCCAGATCGTCGGAGCCAGCCTTGGCGTAAAAGGAGCCCTTATACGTCGTGTTCGGCTGAACAGCCATGCCCCAATAGCCTTCGTTGTACACGCCGGCCTGCTGTTGAGCGTCGGCCTTCGCTACATCGAGCAGCAAACTGCTCTGCAGGGCTTGGCTTGGACCCTGTGTGTCGTCGACTTGCATGCTGGCTTGCGCATCGCCCTCGCCCTGCACAAACCAATGCATGGGCTGGGCATGCCAACGCCCATTGAAGGTGCGGTTCCGGACCATCTCCGCGTACAAGCCGCCATCATAAGAGTAGTTAATCTCCTCGGTCATGAGGCCATACAGCGTGGGACTAACTTTGTGCAGAGGCTTGTCTACCTGGATTGTGAGGGCGACGGGATCCGACGTTTGTGCCCTGCCCAGGCCAGACACGGTAACTACAAACAGCAGAGCGGCGGTAGATCGAAACGGCGGGCGTATGTGAACGCGAAATCGCATAAACTCCAGTCCAAAGCAAGCATGTAAAGACTTTCACGCAGCATTCTGCGCCTACCCCTCCTCTTCCTGCAAACGCTTTCTTCATCACGTCACCCCGCAAACCTAGATGCGCTGCCCGTGATGGCTGTCACGCAAATCGGAAGTCCGCGAGAGCGGTTCGTCACTTTACGTTCATAAGTCCGTGAGGGGACTGCCGCGCGGAGCTTAAGGTCTTCCGTAAACGGACTCGGTGGCAAGCGCGTTTGTCGGCACGGTCACCGATCCCATCAGGCCCGAGTTTTCATCGACTACTAACACCCGCACCGAGGCGGCAGCCATTGGCGAAGGAATGGCCTGCTCAAACGGGATGCCCTTATGCGTGAGTTCGTCGAGGGTAGCTGCCTTCAGCGCAAGGCTCAAAGTCTGCCCGGTGACCGTTGCATGCACTCCCTGCTGGTCGTGTTCGATGAGAAAGATATCAAGCTTGTCCATCCACCGTCCGTCCTGCATTTCCAAGGCCAGGCCGGTAGTCGCGATGTTCAATATGAGCCTGATCTTTCCAGAGGAACGGACCGGGGTAGCGCTGAGCGCCAGCTCTTCTAAATTGGCCGGCTGCCAAATCGCTTCCCGAAAGCGCTGCTGGAGTGTCGCGGGCGTGGCGGCGTACTGATAGCCGGAGCGATAGCGCAGGGTGACGCCGCGGTGAGAGACAAGACCGATACGGAGGCTATGGTATTGATCATCGGGCAGCGTATCGGGGGTAAAGCTGAGCAGGTACATAGCGCGGTTATCGCGGACGACTGCTTGGATTTCAGTAGATACACCAGCACCGGAGCGGAGAACACGCCCTCCAGTAGCTGTAGCTATCTGTCGCAGACCGCCGGCTGCAGGCTCGGTGTTCCCCCGCATGGGGGAGTTGCTAGGACCAGTGTTGATATGGCCAGCCTGTGTTTCACTGGCGCCGGATGCAATGGCGACGTCCTGGGTTTGCTGGATGGTTCCGAGCGCCTGCTGTCCTAGCCGCGCCGTCTCAAGCGGGTAGAGACTGATGTGCGCGTAGTTCAGGGCCTGCTCTGCGCGCAGCAGCAGGCTTTCGGCAGATGCACTGCCGATGCTGTTGCCCGCTGCTTTCGCCCAGCTGCCCGCGAGCAGGTTCTTACCCGTTACCCAAACCACGGTCTTATGCCCGGATGTTGCGGCAAGGGAACGCGCCACGCGGGTGAGCACGGCGAGTGCCTGACCTTTTGGGCCGGGGGAGTCAGGGACATCGCGCAGTACGGGCTTCGCGGAGCCAGGAGACCCGGCATTGCCGCCGGCTTGGTTGCCGTGTTGCGGGTCCGAGGAATCGTCTGTTGTCGTTGAGGACTGCCGCTCGCGCTCTTCTGCCTGCTGCGCCAGGGCAAAGTCGCCGGCGTTGGGCAGCCAGCCACGTAGCTTGAAGGCGAGGGACGCGCGGTTGTTCGTGCCCTCCAGCAGCACCTGAAAAGCGTTGCCGCGGATGACGTAGAGCGCGACCCGCTCATCGGCAGGAAGCGTGGGCAGGGCGTGCATGAGTTCGTTGCGAGCGTAGGTGAAGTCGTCCCAGGAAAGGTTGGCTGGGTCCATCAGCAGGATCGTGAGATGACTGTCGACTGCCTCGGCGTTCGCACCGCGAGCAGAGGAGGGCCTGTTAGTGAAAGAGTGAGGTTCAGGGGAGGTGCCGGCTTGCTGCAGCAGGTGCTCCGTGCCATCATTCACGAACTCCGTAACCTGTCTGCGATTGTTGTCGTAGATCTCGAAATCTCGCGCTGTAAGGCCGACTACCGGGCGACCCTGCTGGTCAGAAGCGACGACGGCCACATCGATCAGGGGCCTGGGGTTGTGGAACGGTCTTTGCGGACGGGCGACAGAAGCTGGAATGGAGGAAACCCCTGGCGATACGGTGGCTGGTGCACCCACGCTGATTTCTGCAACTCCGGGGGCAAGGGTACGAGACGCAGCTGGTGACTCCTCCGGGGCTGGTGTGTTTGCAGCTTCCGTCGGGAGTGCAGGACCGGGCTGGCGGGCGAGATGTTCGGCCACCGCAACAGTGGCTGCTTCAGGTACGGGGTCGGTGAAGCTTCCTGTAGATGCCGGGCCGTCTGGGGGTCTGGCGCCGGCAGAAAGGATCCGGGCCTCTGCGCGGAAGACGTGGTACTGCTCGAAGGCTGAATCGTTCAGCGAGGTCTGGAGCAGGCCCAGGCTGTTGACGGACCCCTGCTCGATGGTCCGAATCTCCAGGCCAACCGAAAGGGCGACGCTCCTGGTAGGACAGATGTAGGACCTGCCGCCAATGATGACGGGACCGTACTCGACTAGAATCCCGGCCTTGACGAGCGGATCGGTCGGTTTCAGGTCGGCCATCAGCGTGAGGCGAAAGATCGTGCCGTTTGAGGGGTCGACCGCAATGTCGCCCTGGTAGCCCGTGAACTGCTGAAAGTAAACGCGATCTCCATTCTGTCGCCAGATGCAGCAGTACTTCACCTCGTAATGTGATTTGTCCGGGGGGACGGTGTAGTGGAACACGGCCTGCAGCGCTCCCGCACTCCCCTCCCAGTGGCTCCAGGCGAGTTTGCCGCGGGCGGCATCAAGTAGAGCCGTATTGAGGATGGGACCGAACTCGCCGGAGGTGGTCAGACCCAGGACCGAATGGCCTGACCCGGCGGCGCCGGCGTGCACGACTTCGTTGCCGTCGCGATAGGAGATGCTGGCCTTGTAAGCCCCGACGGGGTGGAGCGCCTGGTGATCGCGCGACACGGATTGCGCCTTCTCGGGCTGCCAGGGCGTGCTCTGGAAGGTGCTTGTTACCCGCGTGGAGGAGAGGTTGGGAAGCTGGTGAATGGTCCTGAGGACATAATCAACGGTATGCGACAGGATCCGGCGCTGCTCTGCCGAGTCTGGTGCGGGTCGGGCAGGTTTGTCGGCTGCGGGAGGTGGGAGGAACGCGGACAGGTCAGCTAAAACGAGGAGGGCCTGACGGCTTTTGAGGCCGGGTAAGCGGGCCTGCAGATTTACAAGGCTTGCGGTACTGAGGCGTTCCGAAAGATCCAGATCTGAAAGCTGGTGCGAGATCTCTGCGTCAGGTTTCCCGCTGTCCTCGGCGAGTAAGCCCTCCAGTTGTCGGACGTTCACCTGTGTTGCTGCAAGGCATGGGGAGCAGACAGCAGCCATTAACAGGACAAGCAGTGCCCCTGTACGCATTGCGTGTCTCCCGTCGACAGCTGGCCGTGTCCCGTGTCGCGCCTTCCAGGGGCACGCACGCCGCTTGGCCGTGGCATGCCAAGCTAATACGTCCCTATGGCACTTGTACAACTGTTTCGTGGATAATCGCAGTCGACGTGATGCAGACGCTTCAAACTCGTTTGGTGCAGGGCCGTCCACAACAGGCCCTGAACTTGCGGCGACACCGATGGAACGGGGTTGCGCTGCCGGGTTGTCG
>CAXTGN010000009.1:1113-1978 GCA_964243455.1 uncultured Acidobacteriaceae bacterium | reverse complement strand
AGGACGAGCTCACCGATAGGGCAACTAAACTGCTGCAGGCAGGACAGTTCCATGAGGCGGAGTTAGCCTGGCGCACTGTGGAGCAGCGTGAACCGAACAACGCATCTGTGCATGCCGCGCTGGGCATTGCGATGGCACAGCAAGGCAAGCTGGCAGAGGCGGCAGAGCAATACCGGGAGTCGTTGAAACTGAGCCCCCACCAGCCCGATACATCTTTCAATCTGGGTATCGCCGAATTCAAACAGGGTCACTTTTCGCAAGCCATCCCAGCATTCACGGTGTCTTCAGAGGAGAAACCTGCCGACGGTCGGAGCGGACTGTTGCTTGGTATGAGTTACTTCGGCCTGCGTGAGTTTGCGAAGGCTGTGAAGTACCTCC
This sequence comes from uncultured Acidobacteriaceae bacterium, assembly GCA_964243455.1. GTDB lineage: Bacteria > Acidobacteriota > Terriglobia > Terriglobales > Acidobacteriaceae > Granulicella. The sequence goes on along the minus strand of CAXTGN010000009.1, from coordinate 1,600 downwards.
AACCTGCCAGCGCAGCAGCCCCGGACAACCTAGAGCTACACGGTGTGCTGGCACAAAGCTGCCTCTGGAGCAGTCAGTACGATTGCGCCATGCAGGAGTTCAAACGCATACTGACGGTGAACCCGGACGCGGTACAAGCGCACATGCTGCTGGCCGAAGCGCTGGACGGTATGGGGAAGACCGAAGACGCTATCAACGAATTGGAGACCGCAGCGCGGCTCGCTCCTGCTGAGCCTGTCTTACATTTTGAACTTGGCTATCTTTATTACAAGAAAGGCGAGTATGAAAGAGCTGTGCCCGAGCTGCGTGCAGAGATGAAGAATAACCCTGGGTATGCGCAGACCTATGCGTACCTGGGCGACGTATCGCTTCGCAGCAGCGACGCTCAAGGTGCCGAGCCGCTGCTCAAAAAGGCGATCGAGCTGGACGACCGATTGCGCCTGGCCTACTTTGATCTGGGCTGTATTTACTCTGACCAGAAGAAGGC
>CAXTGN010000009.1:0-1103 GCA_964243455.1 uncultured Acidobacteriaceae bacterium | reverse complement strand
CCGAGGCTATCAGTAACCTGGAATATGCGGTGAAGCTCGATCCAGCGCTGCCGGACGCGCATTACCGGCTGGCACGGGTTTACACCCAAATCGGAGACAAGCCGAAGGCGGCTGAAGAATTCGCCAAGACTCGGGAGTTACATGCCAGGACGGAAGATACATTGATCCAGAAGATCTCAGGGGCAGAAACGCCTGGTCCTCATTGAAGATGAGTGACCCGAGGGTCTTGCCAGGGTGTGGAGTCGTGAGTTGAATGAGCCAGGATAGTTTGGGTGTAACTCGCCGGGAACTGTTGTGGATGGCCGCCGGCTGCCTTGTATCTACGGCCGCCGAGGCGCAGGGCATATCGTCTCGAAACCTGAAACCGCTGCCTCGGGGCAAACCGAGCGGGCTACCTTTCCATGTGACGTTTACCGACGTGGCCGCGCAGGCGGGACTCACGTCGATGGTTGTTTACGGCGGGCTGAAACAGAAGAACTATATCGTTGAGACAGTTGGGTGCGGGGTGGCTTTCCTGGATTACGACAACGATGGATGGCTCGATATCTTTGTACTGAGCGGCACGCGCATGGACGCACCCCCAGCGGAGTCGACAAACCGACTGTACAAGAACAATCGCGACGGCACCTTCACCGACGTGACCGGGAAAGCTGGCCTGCAACGCAGTGGATGGGCCAGCGGCGTGACGGTCGGCGACTATAACAACGACGGCTACGACGATATTTTCGTCACCTATTACGGGCAGAACGTGCTCTACCGAAACAACGGAGATGGCACTTTCACCAATGTGACCCAACCAGCTGGTTTGCTGTATGAAGGGGCTGCGCGCTGGGGTTCAGGATGCACGTTCCTCGATTACGACCGCGACGGGCACCTTGACCTGTTTGTCGCAAACTATGTGGACCTGCACGTGGACAAGCTGCCCAAGCCGGGGGCAAACCCGTATTGCAATTTCAAGGGGGTGGCTGTGAATTGTGGGCCGCGAGGACTGCCCATGCCTCGCAATACTCTCTACCGCAACCAGGGTGATGGGACATTTCGTGATGTGTCTGCATCTGCAGGCATCCACTCCTCAGCGCGAACGTACTCAATGAGCGCCGTCG
>CAXTGN010000008.1:25850-27756 GCA_964243455.1 uncultured Acidobacteriaceae bacterium | reverse complement strand
GTACCGACAAACGCCGTTGTCTTCAGTTGACGTGTAGTCGGCTTAACGGTCAGTTGGCCAGGCCAGTCCATACAGAAAGAACAAATCGCCGCTCGGTGGAGTGGAATGTTGCAGCCGCCCGCACCCGGTGACTACACATTTCGAGTGGACATAGAGCGCTGCTGGGATTGCACGACGCACGATGCCTTTCGGCTCTTCATCGATGGGCGTCTCGCTATAGAAAACCACGGTGGCAAGGCAGAGCTCGACCGTGCGGTGTTGCACAGCCGCGGCACAGCTCCGCATGCTGTCCGTTTGGAATTGCTGCATACAGGTGAGGATGAAGGGGTCGCTTTGGAATGGCTCCCGCCCGCCAACGCTCTCCTGAAAGAAGCAACCCGGGCGGCGCTCAGCGCTGATGTCGTCGTGGCCTTTCTTGGTCTCTCGCATGATCTCGAAGGAGAGGCGCTTCAGATTGAATTGCAGGGCTTTGATGGAGGCGACCGGACCAGCCTCGATCTGCCGATGGCTCAGCAGAACCTCTTGCGCCAGATGCTTCGCCTCGGGAAGCCGGTTGTCGTCGTGCTGACTTCCGGCTCAGCCGTGACGCTTGGCCCAGGGGTGAAGAATCCACAAGCCGTGCTTGAGGCCTGGTACCCAGGCGAGGATGGCGGACAAGCTATCGCGAACATACTTCCCGGCAAGGCGAACCCTTCCGGCCGTTTGCCAGTCACTTTCTACCGTTCGGTTGCCGACCTGCCGCCGTTTTCTGATTGCGACATGTCACGTCGCACCTACCGCTATTTTCGATGGCCCAGTACTTTACCCGTTCGGCTACGGCTTGAGTTACAGTAAGTTCACCTATAGCGCTGTCGTGCTGTCGGAGGACACTCTGCAAGCGGGGAAGGCCCTGACTGCCAAGGTGACCGTTCGTAACAGCGGCGGCCTCCCCGGCACAGAAGTCACAGAACTCTACCTGGTCCCTCCAAAAGCTCCCGGTGCCCCGAGGCTTACCTTGGCAGGCTTTCAAAGAGCTGACCTCCAGCCGAACCAAAGCCAGGAGCTCACCTTTACCCTGGACGCTTCGCAGATGAGTACAGTGGACGCAACGGGCAAACGCCTGGTTCGTAGCGGGACGTACCATCTTTTTGTTGGCAGTGTACAGCCGGATCTGAACAGAGATCGGGGTTCCACGTTTCGCGTGACTGGCGATGTTGCGCTGCTGTTTTAGGCAAGATCTGCACCTACGAGGGGCAAGTGTCCCTGGTATTGCTGCTTTGCCTCGTGTGCTTCAAACTGTTGAGCAGAATGCCCGCCACGCAATTGCTGCAACAACGGGTGATGGAGTCTAGCGTGATCTCTCGCCGAAGCTTTCTTCAAACCGCAGGTGGAGCTTGCGCATCCGTTGCGCTTCCGTTGCCTGGCTTTGCTATTCCGTCAGGAAAAGATGCTGACGACCCGCTGCGCTGGGTGGATCCACGTATCGGCACAGGCGGTCACGGGCACTGTTTCCCGGGCTCCAGCGTTCCTTTTGCTGCCGTGCAGCTGAGCCCTGACACCTTCAACGATCAATGGGATTGGTGCTCCGGTTACCACGTCTCAGATACGTCGATCATGGGCTTCAGTCACACGCACCTTAGTGGAACAGGCTGTGGAGACTTGCTGGACTTTCTGGTGATGGCGGGTACCGGACCTGTGAAACTGGTACCAGGTTCTCGGCAGACCCCTGGCGAAGGCTATCGGTCCCGCTTTTCACATGCCACCGAACATATCGAGCCTGGCTATTACGCCGTAACGCTGGATGATCCCAAGATTCGTGTTGAGTTGACCTCAACAGAGCGCACGGGACTTCACCGTTACACGTTCCCGAAGAGCGAAGACGCCTGGCTGATTGTTGATCTTAACCACAGCTATCTGACAAACGGCA
>CAXTGN010000008.1:8933-25840 GCA_964243455.1 uncultured Acidobacteriaceae bacterium | reverse complement strand
GTAGATTCCGCGGAGCTGGCGAAAACCGCTCCCGACACACTCGCAGGTGGTCATGTAACGCGCGCGTGGGGACGGGACCGGCACTGCTATTTCACGCTCCAGACCTCGAAGCAACCCACAAGGATCGTGCTGTATTCCGACGACAAGCCTGTGGCGCCCGACGGCTCTCTCAAGGGAGATAATCTAAAAGCCGTTTTGCATTTCAGCACAGAGGCAGATGAGGTCATTCTCGTGCGTACAGGCATCTCCGGGGTGAGCGCCGAAGGAGCCGCGAACAATCTCCGAACGGAGCAACCGGACTGGAACTTCGAGAAGACCCGCGATGCCGCACAGCAGAAATGGCGTGAGCAGATCGGCCGAGTCCATGCAGAGATCGCCAACCCGGATCAGAAGCGGATTTTCTACACCGCCCTGTACCACATGTCACTCGGGCCGCAGCTCTTCGATGACGTCGATGGACAGTATCGGGGAATGGATAAACGTGTTTACCAGCTCCCTGCTGGGGGACGCAATTACACTGCTTTCTCCCTCTGGGATACGTTCCGCGCGGCGCATCCGGCGTACACCCTGATTCAAGCTGACCGGGTGCCGGACTTCGTAAATACTCTGATCCGCATGGCCCAGCAAAGTGAAGAGGGCATGCCTGTTTGGCCCTTGCAGGGTTGTGAGACCGGAACGATGACCGGTTACCACTCTGCGAGCGTCATTGCCGAGGCAATCAACAAGGGCTTTCGTGGAATCGACACACCAGCAGCCTATGCGGTGATGACCAAAAGGGCTATGGTGGAGAACTTCCAGGGGCTGGGATACTATCGCGAACTGGGTTACATCCCTGCTGACCGCGAAGGAGAGTCGGTTTCGAAGTCTTTCGAGTACTGCTATAACGACTGGGCTGTAGCCCACGTCGCCAAGAAGCTCGGCAACGCTGAGGCTGCCGAGCAGCTTCGGACTCGATCGAAAAACTATCGACACTTCTTCAACCAGACCAGTCAATTTATGGAGCCAAAGCTCGAAGATGGGGAATGGGCTCAGCCGTTCGATCCGATTGAGATGGGCCACAGCAAGCGCTGGCGCGACTACACCGAGTCCAACGCGTGGCAGACGAGCTTTGGCATCCAGCACGACCCAGCAGGCCTCATCGAACTCTATGGCGGTCGTGAGGCGTTTCTAAGACGCCTGGATCTGCTCTTTAGTGTGCCTTCGACACTGCCTCCTGATGCTCCGCCCGATATTGCCGGAATGGTCGGCCAGTATGCGCATGGCAATGAGCCTTCCCATCACATCGCGTATCTGTACGTCTATGCAGGTGCGCCCCATAAGACGCAGGCACGCGTCCGTTCCCTGATGGACACCATGTACCACGCCGCTCCGGACGGTATGGCGGGCAACGAGGACGTCGGCCAGATGTCGGCATGGTTCCTTCTGTCTGCGCTGGGCTTCTACCCCGTTGATCCCGTGAGCGGGAATTATGTGCTTGGTTCTCCCCTTGTAGAGCGCGCCACCGTAGCCGTAGGGAATGGACAGCAGCTCGAAATTGAAGTGAAACGACGCAGCTCGAAAGACATCTACGTACAGCAATTCACTCTGAATGGTCAGCCACAACGTCGTGCATGGTTCCATCATGCAGAGATCGCGACTGGCGGTCACATCCTCCTCCAGATGGGACCAGAGCCCAACCTGGAACTCGGGGCGCAACCGGACCAGCTGCCGCCGTCCCTCGTACTCTAACGAGGGATGGCTACCTGGTATTCGAGTGCAGGTCACGCGGATGCGTGCTCCAACCCGCAGCAGTAATGGCCCTTTCGTGGTAATTCTTGATCGATGTGAGACCTCCTGACGAGGTTTACAACTTTCGCACGATTTACCCCGTTTTGCAGGGCCAGCTAGGGTCCAGAGAGCAAGTAACTTCCTGCTCATGCTGAGCCGGTGACGGCCAGCCTCGGAACCTATGCCCCTGCGCACAAAGCTACAGATCGCAACGTTACTTCTGGCGACCGCTGGCGCGACTGTCTTTGCAACGCACTCGCAGAGCAGCAACTGGCTGCCATTCTGGCTGTTGCTGATCGCCGTTCTGATCAGTTCAGGACTAAAAGTAGGGCTACCTGGGGCTGACGGGACGATGTCCCTCAATTTCCCTTTCATACTCCTAGGCATCGTGCAGCTTTCTCCATTGCAGGCAATGTTGCTCGCGGCGCTGTCTGTCGCGGCACAGTGCCGCATCCGCGTCGTGAAAATGCTGTCAGCAGTTCAGATCGTTTTCAACGTAGCGAATGCGATGCTTTCTACTGCTTGTGCCTTCTACACCTTTGCCGTTCTGCAACACTTCAGGATGGCGACCGCACCGGCATTAGCCGCGGCCTCAGTGGCGTATTTTCTTTGCAGCACGGTGGCTCTTGCACTCGTCCTTGCGTCGTCCAAGGGAGAGAAGGCCTTCCCATTCTGGCGGGCGGAGTTCCCTTGGTATCTTCCGTTCTACTTCGTAGGGGCCGCGCTGGCGGCGATGGCCCATTGGATGAGCGGACGTTTTGGCTGGGGCACGGCTCTTCTGCTCCTGCCCGTTGTTTACACGCTATACCGAGCTTACAAAGGCCAGCTCTCACGAGTTCAGGAGAGGCAGCAGCACCTGGAGGAGACGGAAGCGCTGCATCTTCGGACCATTGAAGGCCTCGCCATGGCCATTGAGGCTAAAGATCAGAACACACACGATCACCTATTCCGGGTTCGTCAGTATGTGAAAGCTGTTGGGCAAGCCCTGAAGCTCAGCAAGGTGGAAATGCAAGCTCTGGAGACTGCTGCCTTTCTACATGACATCGGCAAATTGGCGGTTCCCGAGCACATCATCAATAAGCCCGGTAAGCTGACGCCGGAAGAGTTCGAAAAAATGAAGATCCATCCCGTGGTCGGGGCGGACATTTTGGAACGGGTACGGTTTCCCTATCCTGTCGTTCCCATCGTGCGCTCTCATCACGAATGGTGGAACGGGACGGGATACCCTGATGGCCTGCAGGGTACGGACATCCCGATCGGAGCGCGTATCTTGACGGTCGTCGACTGCTTCGACGCTTTGGTCTCTGACAGGCCGTACCGCAAAGGCATGAGCGGATCCCAAGCGCTCAACCTCATCAGGGACTTGAGCGGAAGGCAATTCGACCCATCCGTCGTGCGTGAATTTGAGCTATGTCATGCCGAAACGGAAAGCCGTATAGAAGGCCTGCCTCCATCCGTATTCACACCACTAAAAACGGATGTTGAGGTATCTCGTGGTTTGGCACCGGGCGCAGGCTATGAAGCCGGCTCTGACGAAAAGACGTCGCCACTGTCGTTCACCCCTGACGGAGATCCGTACTGGGCAGAGCAACAAAGTCGTGAGTCGCTCGACATGATCGCTTCAGCAAGCCAGGAGGCGCAATTTCTGTTCGAGCTGATCCAATCCGTAGGGGATGCGCTTGATTCGAGCGAATCCGTCGCGGTAATGGCAAGTCGTCTGCGACGGCTCATCCCCTTTCATACCTGCTCCTTCTACTTCAAGCAAGGCGACTCTTTGGAACTCCGCTTTGTTGATGGGCAGCCGGCGGAAAGCTTTACAGCCAAGAAGATCCAACTAGGGGAAGGGCTCTCCGGGTGGGTGGCCCAGAGTGGAAAGCCGATCCTAAACGGCAATGCTGCAGCTGAGCCAGGGTGCCCCTACCGATCAGATGGAACACCCGCCTTTCACTCTGGTCTTTCCATCCCTCTGTTTGACCCAAGGAAGGAAGTGTTCGCCGTTCTTAGCCTTTACTCGGTTGCTCATGAAGCGTTCAGTCGTGATCATTTGCGCATTTTGCTTGCGATGGAATCCAAAGTCTCGCTCTCACTTCGGAATCTGCTGCAACCCCGTCAAAAGGAGCCGAAGGGCGAAACAGATTTCCTCACAGGCCTTTTCAATGCGAAGCATTTCTTTCTCCAGCTTGAGTCTGAACTCACCCTAGCGCGAAAGGTCCAGCAGCCACTCACGATCTTTGTCTGTGATCTGAACGGATTGAAAGAGGTAAACGAGAAGCGAGGGTATCTGGCGGGAAATGTTCTGCTGCGGCTAGCGGCAGACGCTTTTCACGATCTTTGCGGTGAAACCGAGATGGTTGCGCGCATTGGAGGCGATGAATTTGCCTTGCTCCTGCCCGGAGCCACAGAGGCTGAAGCGGTATTTCGTCTTGAAGAGGTGCGCTGCACTATGGGACTTGTTTCCCGAAGAGCGGATTCTGGCCTGCGCCTGACTTCAAGCCTGGGTGCTGCTTTCTATCCTGCTGATGGGCTTACCGCTGAGGCATTGATTTCAGCCGCGGAGCGCCGGATGCAGCTTGCAAAGACGAAGAGCAGCAATGACACGTTCGATGCTCGTGAACTGCAGGCGGTCACTCCTGTCACGTGCAATGGGTAACATGCGCAACTGTTGGCGTCTCGGGCGTGTGCTGTCCCTGATCGTTCTTGCCGTACTTGGGACCTCCCTATCGATGTACTATGCGCCGGGGTACTTCTCCGATGCGCGCGAGATGGACGCTCTTCACGCAGGATCTGCCCGGTCTGATATGCAGCTTCTGCACGCCGAACAAAGCTCCGTCGCTTCCCTGCTGAAAGATGAGCTCAAACGCTGGAGCCATGGTGATTTGGGTCAGTCGCGGCAGTTTGGCATTCCCGTTTCTGCTTTGATCCGGGAGCGTTTCGCAAGTTCGTTCTCCCTGTTGCTTACCGCTGTTGTCACGGGCTGGTCAGCAGCTCTTTTCGTCGCCATCCCCCTCAGCATGAGGCGTCAGTATCGCGCCGATGTAGCAGTAGCTGCTATCACAGCTATTCTCTTGGCAATCCCTGTTGGAGCGTTGGCGACGATTTGTCTGGTAGCCAACGTGAACGGTCCAGCTTTGGTGCTGGCCCTGGTGATTTGTGTTCGAGATTTCAAGGTCCTGCACCGAACCTTGAAGGGCGTATGGGGGGCACCTCACCTCCTCTATGCACGAGCCCAGGGACTTTCGACATCCCAGATTCTCCTTGCACACATCCTGCCGTCGGTGCGCCGTGAACTGCTCAGCATGGGAGTCATGTCATTCACTCTCGCCCTAAGTGCACTGGTACCTGTCGAGGTGGTTTTTGACCGGCCAGGCATCGGCCAACTGGCATGGAGCGCAGCTGTAAACCGCGATCTTCCCGTGTTGACTGCGGTCACTGCCTTGATTGCATCGTGTGTCGGCACCGCAAGCTTCTTCGTTGAACCAACGCAGTCTGTTGAGAGCTCCCCATGCGCGTAGCGAGCCTCTGGTTCCTTTCCGCGTTACTGCTCTTTGCAGTCTGTACCACAGGCTTATTTCCGCACACTTATGCCAAGCAGGATCGCGATCAGATCGCTGCCGATTCCAGTGCTGCGCACCTGGCAGGCACTGACGAACTGGGAAGGGACAGAGTCACACGGGTTTCCCTCGCAATCCTACTGAGCCTAGGTGGAGCGTGTTGTGCCAGTGCTCTCTCAGCCTGCGTCGCGTTGTCTCTTGGAAGTCTGTCCGCTTTCTCGCCTGCATGGGTAAGCCGGATGATGCTCTACGCAGGAGATCTTTTTCTCACGCTTCCATGGCTTTTCCTGCTGATGCTTGTTCGGGCGGCGTTGCCGTTGAATCTATCCCCTGTTCATTCCGAAGTGATCACGTTCCTTCTGCTTGCATTTCTCGGAATCCCAGTCTTTCTACGCCTGAACCATGAGCGGACAGTCCATCTGGCACGGGCGGAATGGATGCTCCAGGCACAGGCAGCAGGTCTCAAGCCCCTACAACTCGGGCAGCATCTCTGGCCGCATCTGAAGCCACTGTTATGGACGCAGTTCCTGCTCTATGTGCCGGCGTGTGTGATCGCCGAAGCCAATCTCGGGACCATGGGTTTAGGCCTAAGTGAACCGCTTCCATCCTTGGGGACTTTTCTTGCCAACTTGCAGAGTGAGGCTCTGCTCGGCGGCTCCCATCTCATGTTTCTTCCGGTCGTCGTTTTGATCCTGGCACTTATCGCCCTTGAACTGACCATCTTTGGAGCTGAACTGTGAAGATCCTTAAGTTGACCACTGTTTGCCTGCTCTCCGCTCTCTGCCTTGTGCTGCCCACTCCAGCCCAGACGATGGACGCGACCCATGGCGAAATCGCCTGGGCTCTTCACTACGATCCCAAGACCCTCGATCCCGCAAAGGTCGATGATCAGGCTTCTGAGCTGGTGCGATATCTGACCGCCGGTGTTCTTGTCCGGTTGAACCGCAGAACCATGACACTTGAACCTGGTCTGGCAGAGAGTTGGACGGTGAGCCATGACGGCAAACTAGTCACACTTCATCTGCGTCACGATCTGCGCTTTTCTGATGGGACGCCCTTGGGCGCGTCCGACGTCGTGAGTTCTTTACGTCACGTGCTTGCTCCGGGAACGGCAGCCCCTGTTGCCGAGGAGTTCGTTGAGGCAGCCAAAGTGGTAGTAGAGGCCGTTGATCCTCTCACGGTGCAACTCCGCTTGCCCGTACGCATCGTGCAGGTGGCTGCCATTCTGGACGAGATCGCCATCGAACCCGCCAACCGTTGGACCGAAGGAAAGATCACATCGGGCCCTTTCATGGTGTCGGAGTACCACGCCGGTCAGTACCTACGTCTTCGCCGCAATCCGTACTTCTGGCAGAAGGATGCTTCTGGCGCGTCTCTGCCCTATCTTCCAAGTCTCAGGCTTGACGTGCTTGCAAACCCTGATACCGAGGAACTGCGTTTCCTCCGTGGTCAGTACGCCTTGCTGGAGGATGTTCCGCCGGAGACGTTTGCAGCGATAAGCCATAGGCTTCCGGGTGCGGCTCACGATCTTGGAGCTTCTCTAAATACTGAGCAGATGTGGTTCAATCAAGCGTCCTCCGCACCTTTACCTGCGTTCGAAAAGCAATGGTTCACAAACAAGACTTTTCGCTCCGCGATCTCGCTCTCTCTTCACCGTTCGGACATGACCCGGATCGCGTTTGACGGGCATGCCACCCCTGCGAACGGCTTCGTCTCGCCTGCGAACACGACCTGGTACAACCGAGCGCTTTCCCCTGTGCAGGAGAATGTAACTGAAGCCCTGAATCTACTCGCTCGGGAAGGATTTGAAAAGCGCGGCACACAGCTCTTCGATCGTGAGAACCACCCGGTGAAGTTCTCCCTCCTCACGAATGCGGGAAATCGTTCGAGGCAGCGTATGGCAGCAATCATTCAGCAGGACCTCGCTGCACTTGGTATCCAGGTCAACATCGTCACGCTCGACTTTCCCGCCCTCATCGATCGCCTGATGCACAGCAGTGATTACGAGGCGGCACTGTTGGGTCTCAGCAATGTGCAACCTGACCCAAGCGCCATGATGAATGTCTGGCTGAGTGATTCGCCAAATCACCAGTGGAACCCGAATGAGAAGTCTCCAGCGACCTCTTGGGAAGCTGAGATCGACAAAGCCATGAAGGCCCAGGCAGAGGCGAACGACATGGCCACTCGCAAGAGCGCGGTCGACCGGGTGCAAACGATTGTGGCCGAGCAGCTGCCCTTTATCTATCTCGTGTACCCCAACACACTGTGCGCTGTGTCTCCGGCTGTTGAAGGTGTTCACTTTTCTATTCTGCAGCCCGATGTTGTCTCAGAGATGCAGACAGTTCGCCTCAAAGGAGATCGCCATTGACACAGACACTTCTCAAGGTTCAGCTACATGCCGGCTATCAGAAGCAGGAGATCCTCAAGCATCTCGCCTTCGAACTCCATCCCGGCGAACGCCTAGGGTTGTTGGGGCCAAGTGGCACGGGCAAGAGCACGCTTCTGCTTGCAATGCTTGGTCTGCTGCCGCAACGGGGAGGATGGGCGCGCGGCGAAGTGCTGATTGAAGGCAAGAACATCCTGGCTCTGAAGAGCCGCGAAGCGCGAAGGCTGCGCGGACGTGCTTTCGCTCTGGTTCCCCAAAGCCCCAATTCGGCCCTAAATCCCGCACTTAGTTTGCAAACCCATTTTGAACAGTGCTGGAAAGCGCATTGTCTTCCAGACAAGGTCATGTTGGGAAACCGCGTAGTTGAATTGCTGTCTCGAGTTCATTTACCGTCTGATTCCAGGTTCCTTAAAAGAAAGCCAGGCGAGATCAGCGTTGGTCAGGCACAACGGTGCACGTTGGCTTTGGCGTTGCTGCACAATCCGTCTGTCCTCATCGCAGATGAGCCAACGAGTTCACTCGATCCAGTCAGTCAGACAGAAGTGCTTGAACTCATAAGAGAAACGAGTGAGGAGCAGGGCTGCGCGGTACTGTTTGTTTCGCATGACCTCTTGTCCGTGCTAAGGCTGTGTACCGAGGTCGCCGTTCTGTCAGATGGTCATCTTGCGGAGCGACTGCCCGTCCAGGACATCGTGACAGCGAAGAACGCGACCTTGCGACAGCTACTGCGTGCGCTTCCGGTGCCAGCAGACCTGCTGCTGAAGCATGCCGGGTCACCTAAATCTGCTAGGACGCTCGAGCTGGTCGCGCACACCTGATTCAGCAGGAGCGATACGGCAGTTCCAGGAGCTCTTTCACAAACGAAAAGACTCCTCAAGGCAGTGTCACAACCTGTTTCAGTGAGAGGTCGCGCGAAGAGCTCCCTGCAAATACCGTGTATGAACCGGGTCGCCACTTCCAGCTTTCCGTCCCGTCATCCCAACTCGCCATCGCAAGGGCTTCCATGGGAACACTGACAACTTTGCTCTCGCCTGGAGCCAATTGGACGCGCTTCCAGCCGGCAAGCCGGCGGAACTTCTCTCCCGAGCTCTCTGGCAACTGGACGTAGACCTCAGCAATCTCTGTTCCGGCACGTTGGCCCGTGTTCTGAACCGTAACGGAGGCCGTCTTGGACGTGCCGTCTACGCGCAAATCAGTGTACTTATAGCTGCTATACGAGAGCCCGAATCCGAATGGGAAGAGGGGCTGCTTGGCTTCTGAGTCGAACCACTTATAGCCAAAGCGGACGCCCTCTGTGAGTTCGGCCGGGAACGTGGACTTCTTCTCTTCGGAGATCCAATGTTCTGGCAAACCCCCATTGGTATTTTGGTAGGTCATCCCGAACACACGCGCATGGGGCAGATCAGCTTCTGTCCTGGCAAAGGTGATCGGCAACTTGCCCGAAGGGTTCACCGTACCAAAGAGTAGATTGGCGATCGCCTGCCCTCCGGCAATGCCCGGATACCACGCTTCCATAATGCCAGCCACATCGTTCACCCAGGGCATACCCACCGGATTGCCGGTAATAAGGACTACAACAGTGCGAGGATTTGCTTTTGCGATTGCAGCGATGAGGACATCCTGATTGCCAGGTAACGCGAGCGTCGGGGCATCTCCACCCTCGCTCATATATTGATCCGCAAAGACCACAGCAACATCCACTTTCGCAGCCAATGCGGCTGCCGCGGAGGGGTCTGTGCCCGGATCGAAGCTCACCTGCGCGCCCGGGGCGTGTTCACGGATGTACTTGAGCGGCGATGAGGGAAAGTAGACGGCTTCACCCCATTTCGTGGGCTTCTTGGGGGAGATCGCGTTGCCACCGGGAGCGTCGACCTGTGCAGATCCGCCACCTGACATCACGCCAACGTCGGCATGCGCACCAATCACCGCGATGGAGTGCAGAGCGGCACCATCTAGCGGCAGCATGTTGTGCTCGTTGCGTAACAGAACGATGCTCTCGTCCGCAATGTGCTCGGCATCGTCGCGTCCCTTGAAAGGATCAACGACGAAACGGGGAGAGGCGCGGTGGTCGATCACGCCAGCAGCAAACATGGAGCGCAGGAGGCGATGCACCATATCGTCGAGCCGGCTCATCGGCACCTGTCCGCTTTGAATCGCGTCCATCAGGGGTTTGCCGAAGTACTCGTCACCCGGCTGTTGCTGATCCAGCCCAGCCATCGCTGCCTTCACGGTGGTGTGAGTTGCTTCCCAGTCAGAGACCACGAAACCGGGAAAGTTCCATTCCTGCTTGAGAACTTTGTTCAAGAGGTAGTCGTTCTCGCAGCTCCAATCCCCGTTGACCTTGTTGTAAGAGCACATGACGGAGGATGGATGGCCGATCCGAATCCCGATCTCAAACGCAAGCAGGTCGCTTTCATGCATGGCCTTGTGGTCAAGCTTGACGTCCACAACGGTGCGTCCCGTCTCTTGATCATTCATGGCGTAGTGCTTGATATCACCCATGACCTGATTGCTTTCGACTCCGGCGATGAGGTTCCCAACCGTTGTGCCCGCGAGCACAGGATCCTCGCCCGGATATTCAAAAATTCTGCCATTACGCGGGTCCCGCGCCAGGTTGACTCCCCCACCGATCGACTGGTTATATCCCTGAGCCCGAAGCTCCCGTCCAATCACGTCCCCGTACAGGTGCGCCGCTTCGGGGTCCCAACTCGCGGCCGCCCCCAACACACTGGGCAGCAGGGTGGCGTACCGGCTTTCCTTCGCGGCCATGCGGGCACCTACTGCCGAATCTGCCTGCTGGAGCGAGGGGATGCCCAAGCGCGGGATACCCAGAACTTCGCCCGCACCACCGTTGTTATCCGCTGGAACGCTGGCGCCCTCACGAAGAGGTCCCCAGCCGATGCCGTGGACCAATTGGACTTTCTCCGGAAGAGTCAGCTCCTTGATGACCAGGTCCGCCCGTTGATCAGGCGAAAGCGCTGTATTCATCCAAGGGCGACTCGACCCGCCGTCCGGGGCCTGCGCTGAGGTTCTGCTTCCGGCAGCAACAAGTACGGCCAACAAGGGGATTGCTGCAATGCTGATTCGGGACATACGCACTCCGCGGTACGAGAGGTGAAGCGTTTCAATGTTTGTACTTGGGGGTATATATCCTGTCTGAGACATGGTTTGCAAGTCCCCCGCCGGACGGGTCTTGAATATCGTGGGCCAAGCTTCATCAAGAGAGACGGCGGAGGAGTTCGCTCTCGTCGACGACTTCTACCCCAAGGTCTTTGGCCTTATCCAGTTTGGATCCGGCCTCTTCGCCCGCTACGACAAAGCTCGTTTTCTTGGACACGGAGCCCGAGACCTTACCGCCGGCTTGTTCTATGCGTTGCTTGGCATCTTCTCTTGACAGATTGGGGAACGTTCCGGTCAGCACGATCGTCTTGCCCTCGAAAATGCCGCCGTCGCGCCGTTCCGGCGCTGGCATGGAAAGCCCCAGTTCCTGCAGCTCGCGAATCAAACTACGGTTTCGCTCTTCGGCAAAGAACTCGACAAGGGCTTGCGCTACACGGGGGCCTACTTCGTTTACCGCCTCAAGTTGATCGGCTGTGGCCGTCTCCAGCGCGGTAAATGATCCGAAATGCTCAGCCAGCAACCCGGCGGTACGCTCGCCGACGTACCGAATCCCCAAACCGAAGAGGACCCGCTGCAGAGGTGCTTCTCTTGAGCGCTCAATCTGCGCCAGCAGAGCCTCTGCTGTTTTGGCACCCACGCGCTCCAGCGATACCAGCTGAGCTTTAGTCAAACGGTACAGGTCGGCAACTGAACGCACCAGCGGTTCCCGACCCTGGCCCGGCTCACCGTCCTCCAATTCGTCTCCATCGACCTTCTGACCAAGCAGCTGCACGACCATGGCTTCACCGAGGCCTTCGATGTTCATCACTCCTCGTGCTGCCCAATGCAAGAGCTCTTCCCGGACGCGGGCCGGGCAGCGTGCATTGATGCAACGGAGGTCCACTTCCCCTTCAGCCTTCACCAGTTCGCTCGAACAAACAGGGCAGTCTGTTGGAAAGACGATCGGCTCGGTTCCGCGAGGATGCTCGGCGTCTTCGACCACCTCAGTGATCTTTGGGATGACGTCGCCCCCACGCTCTACAGCGACGAAGTCACCGATGCGAACACCGAGCCGGGCAACCTCATCGGGATTGTGCAAGGTAGCCCGGGCCACAGTGATCCCACCGATGGAGATCGGCTTCAACGCAGCCACTGGCGTGACCTTGCCTGTGCGGCCAACCTGAAATAGCACGTTCTCCAGCTTCGTTACACCACCGCGTGCCGCGAATTTGTAGGCGATGGCCCATCGCGGCGCTTTGCCCGTGAAACCAAGCCGCCTTTGCTGCCCAACTGAATCGATCTTTAGAACAACTCCGTCGATTTCATAAGCAAGGTCCTCCCGCAAGGACTCCATCTCACGGACGAAAACCAGAGCCTCCTCGACACTCGCCACGGTTCGTGCGTGCTTGTTCACCAGGAAACCCGCCCGGCGCAGGGCCTCAAGCGCCCCAGATTGTTCTGCCAAAAACATCTCGCCGTCACGCAGCAGAAAGTAAGCGAAGAACTCTAGACGTCGCTGCGCCACAGTGTTGGGCTCGAGTGTGCGGATGGTGCCCGCCGCTGCGTTGCGAGGATTGGCCGCCGGTGCCTGCCCCGCCGCTTCCCGCTCGGCATTCATCCTCTCGAAAGCCTTACGCGGTAAAACCACCTCGCCTCGCACCTCAAATGCCTGCGGCAAACCGGCATCCGCGAGCCGACCGGGAGAGATATGCAGCGGCACGGAACGTATGGTCCGAACATTGGTGGTGACGTCCTCCCCCGTGGTTCCGTCTCCTCGAGTCAGACCAGATTTCAAAACGGCTTCGCCGCGTTTCCCTGCCTCGTACTGAAGCGCCAGGGACAAACCATCCAGCTTGAGTTCACAGGTGAAGCGCACCGGTTCACCTGTACCAAGTCCCGCCGCAACGCGATCTGCCCAAGCCCTCAGCTCAGCCTCGGTGTACGCATTGTCCAGCGACAGCATGGGACGTGAATGCCGGACCTTCGCAAAACCTTCCTTTGGTTTGCCGCCAACACGCTGGGTGGGCGAGTCCGGTGTAAGCAGGTCCGGGTGCTCGGCTTCAAGCGCCCGAAGCTCGTTCATGCGCACATCGTATTGCGCATCGGTCCACTCAGGAACGTCCAGGACGTAATAGAGGTATTCGTGGTGACGAAGTTCCTCGCGAAGCGATTCGATCTGCTGGTCGGGCGAGAGTTGTTTCGCGGCAGTCATCGGCTGTGATTATAGGCAGACTGTGCGAGATTGCGTCTCCGGGAAGAGGGCTCGCACTCACCCGCGCTACACTTGAGGAGAGGAGATCTGCTTCATGGCGCATATGGTGTTCTGCACTAAGTACAAGGCTGAGATGGAAGGCTTGGACGAGCCCCCGTTCGACTCTGACTTCGGGCAGAAGATCTACAAGAATGTCTCTCAAAAGGCGTGGAACGAGTGGATTGAGAGACAAAAGATGCTGCTGAACGAGTATCGCCTGCAGCCTTGGACCCGCGAAGCCCAGGAGTTTCTGGTCGAGCAGATGAACGACTTCTTTTTCGGAAGTGGCGGAGAGCTGCCCAAAGAGTATGTCGCTCCCGCCCACTAAAAGCGTTCGAGCATGGTCCTTCCTTATGCGCCCTTTCTGACCGATTGGGGTCAGGAACACGTCGGGTGCCGGATGCGAGTTGGCCCCTCGAATGGGCGAGGTCTTCCGTTCGGCAGGTAGGCACTTTCTGCGGGCCGGTGTACACTGGAGCTACCCCGCGCGGGCCTATGGCCGGCGCATTTTCTTATGAAGTCGGGACGTGGCTCAGCCTGGTAGAGCGCACCCTTGGGGTGGGTGAGGTCGCTAGTTCGAATCTAGTCGTCCCGACCATTTTCATGTGAAAACTTGCGGCCAAGATGCTGTCTTAAGCCGCTGCTTATTTGCTCCGACCCTGCACCATGCAAATCAATGATGCTGGGTGAACGAGGCACTCGGTCGCGGCACACATGAGATCACTGCTGAGGATCGGCGGCGGGAAGTCAGTCATCAGCCAAGTCCTATGAACGCCCATCCAAGGCGAAATTACGGCATCGTCGGTCCAAGACGGGCCGTACGGTCGTGGTTGTGCGACAGACCATAGAAGGCAACGACCCCATAACACGCGACAACCACAAGGTATCCGAGTGCATAGCTGTCCGTAGAGCGCGCTATCGAACCGAGTAAGGGCGGTATCACGGCGCCTCCGACGACGGACATCGTCAAGACAGAACTCGCCAACTCCGTGCGTGAACCCAGGCCCTTGATGCCGAGAGCGAACACGGTTGGAAACATGATGGACATGAAGAAACTGCTGAGCACGATGCTGCCCGTGCCGATACGGCCCGGCAAGAGCACTCCGAGCAGGACAAGCCCGATGTTCAACAGAGCGTACAGAGCAGTCATGCGCGCCGGCCGGAACCAGCGCATCAGGGACGTGGAGATCAGGCGCCCCATTGCAAATGCCACCAGGTTTGCCGTGAGGAAGAGCCCCGCTGTCCGTTCCGTCGTTGCCGCGTACTGCCTCATGTAGGGGATAAAGGCAGACCAAGTCGCGATTTGCGCTCCGCAATAGCAGAACTGTGTCGCCGCAGCGGTCATTAGCTGCTTGTTCGTTGCGAGAGCGCGCAATTCCATGCGAACGGAGACCAGGCCGTCCTCCATCTTTCGAGCTGACCTTGTAAAGCGTGTGGCAGAGATGATCCCCGTCAAGACAAGAACGACACACCCCAGCGACACATAGGTGGGAACGACACGCATGAGCTCTCGGTGCAGGTAGGCCGTATACACGCCTTGCGCTTTCATGACTCCGATGCGCTCCGGCGTAAGCTCTACTCCTGAAAAGATGAAAAAGGTTCCCACCAGAACGCCCGTAATCGTGCCCGGGGGATTGAAGGCTTGAGAGAAGTTAAGCCGCCTCTCCGAGGTTGCGCTAGGCCCCGCCTGGGCGACATAGGGGTTTGCCGCTGCTTCCAACGCCGCAGAGCCACAGCCCACAATGAAAAGCGCGGATAGCAGCCAAGCATAGCGTCCGGATGCCGCCGCCGGCCAGAACAAAAGCATTCCTCCGCTGAACAGACACAGCCCCAAGAGGATGCCGGCCTTGTAGCCTCGTCGCCACGTCAGAATAGACGCGGGGAGGGCCATACAGAAGTAGCCTAAGAACACTGCGGTCTGGACCAGTTGTGCTTGAAGGGGCGACAACTCAAGCGCTTTACGAAACTGCTGTACGAGGATGTCAGTGAGGTTGTTGGACATGCCCCACAGAAAGAACAGGGCTGTCACGAGCACGAAGGGTAGCCTGTCCTGTAAAGGGAAAAGGTTCTGGCCTTGTACAGATCTCCCTGGCGATTCGGCATTCGAGGGCGAGGCCGACATTATGCCGCCTCTTTTGCAGGGTTCGTCCGGATGGAGAACCCATAAATCCGGCGTGCGATCTCCCACCAGCGCGAAGAACCGGATGCCTGCGGACAGATCGGCCAATCAGAACCCGCCACCAGGCACGCGGGGCTGGAGGCGTCTATGCAATTGTCCAGGTAAAGTCGCAGTGCGCTCAGGATCCAGGTCTTCCCGCAGGCTTGCCTAAACATGCCGGATAGCTTACAGGCAACATGGTGGCGCCTGGCAAGCGCCCGGAGCGATTCGCGCGTGGATGCTGGATCAGAACTAGTCCCTTGCGATCGCCTCACGCATAGGCATAGGGATTGCTTCCCTGCGCTGGCACGGGCCCGTCCAGACGACACACATACGCAGGTCCGGCGAAGTACTGACCTGGCTCCTTGATGCTCTTCGCGAACTCGTAGGTATGCAGCAACTCCTCGACCGTCAGGTTCCAGGGAGCTTCATTCGGCTGGTACGTATTGCCAGTGGGGTAATCCACACCGCCGACACCCATCTCTACATGGCAGCCGGCTATGTGGGTCACGGGATGTTCAGCACAAAACTTCACAAGCCGCTGCATACTGGTCAGCCAGGCATCCCAGAGCGTCACGTATAAGCGGCCTCGATAGAACATGTCTCCTGTGAACAGGAGTTGAGTGTACGTATCGTAGTAGGCGAACTCGGAGAAGGTGTGACCGGGGCTACCCCAGATCCAGATCCTCCGGCCACCGAGGTCAAGGGTCACCTGCTCCTCGGGATAGTGGCGCATTCCCCAGAAGCCAACCATCTCCGCATGAGACAAACCCATGGACCGGGTATTTGGCCGATCGTCGAACTGGTTCTGACCGCTGAAGTGGTCCATGTGGAGATGACTTAGCGACAGTAGCAGTTCCATTGAGGCCGGCGTTCGTCCATTCCGAGCACACCAGGACTCGATACATGCATCTACCACATCGCGCAAGGGCCAATGCTCTCGCAAGGTGCTGTCCCCCTGATCAATCATCAGGATGCGGTCCTCGCCGAAGTACAGCATCATGAACGGCGACTCGTACGCATACGCCCGGTTCTGCCGGAGGATGGCCGTGTGAGCGTTGTACCAATGCACCTGGACTGGAGGATCGGTGTTGTCCTTCGCGGAAGGCGATCCGCAGATCCACTTCCCCGGCAACGTTCCAGCGGCCGGCAGACCGGAGGCGAAATCGATATGGCCGTCCTTCGTGCGCGGACGGGGACGTGGGGCAGGCGGTACGCGCAGTGCGCTCTGTACGGCATTCTCCGCGACAACACGCGCCGGCAGCATAGCCGTAGCTGCCGAAAGTGACAGGAACTTCCTGCGATTTACTGGCTTCATTTATCGCCTCAGCTTCGTTCAGGATGCTCAGCCCAGATACGTCAAACTGGCCTGGGAGCGGGTATGTCCGGAAGGCCCTCTGGAAGAGAAGACGGTTCCTCATCAGGACCAACACCGTGCAATAACCAGAATTCCGGCCGGGCCAGCACGGTCCTGGCTCCCTGGATTCCCCGCGCCGCCGTCAGTGCTTCATCGATCTGCTCCGGCTTCATCTGCAGTTCACGCTCGTAAGGTTTAAACGTCGCGAACCTGTCATTGGCCTTACCCGGCAGGAACTGCATATCCACCTTGCCGCCCATGATCCACTTGACCTTGCGATCACGCTTCCAGCCCTGCAATCGTTGCAGTGAAACCAGGTAGTCGCGCTCATTCGCAAT